>JAQVSH010000204.1 GCA_028700615.1 Bacteroidales bacterium | reverse complement strand
GGAGTGTTCTCGTTTTCTGCGAACGGAGCGAGTTGAGCCGACCCGCAGCGTAAATCCGCTGCCTGATCCTTCCGGATTCTCCTCTGCATAAATGTTTCTGCCTGATGCCTCCGGGTGAAACGTAGTGTGCCTGGGATAGCCATCGTGCAGGTTGATCCGAAGCCGACTGCAAAAAAACAGACGGATTGTTTGTTGTCAGACAGTGATCCACTTATACAATTTGTCGCCACGCCGCACGAGTTCTCCGACGGGCATGGAGAAAAGGTCTCCTTTTTGGGTGGAATCCACTGCCTGCAGATCCACTCTCAGTTCGGACACCGTGGTTTGTATCAATCCGGTAGTAGGGCCGGTAATCAGGATCTCGTCATTCACAGAAAGATCTCCGGTTTCCATAAGAAACTCCCCGACCTTCAGCCGGGAGAAGTAATTGGTACATTTGCCCACATACACTTTTTTCCGCGTAGCCTCACTTCCATAGGTATGGCTCCATTCTCCGAGCCTTTGCCCGAGATAGTATCCATTCCAGAAGCCGCGGTTATACACCTTGGACAGTTCTCCCTTCCAACGGGCGATTTTTTCTTCGCCATAGGTTCCGTCTTCTACTGCACAAATGGCTTCCCGGTAAGCCCTCACCACCGTGGAGACATATTCCGGACCTCTGGCCCTTCCTTCAATTTTGAAGACTGTGACTCCGGCATCTATGAGTTTGTTGACAAATCCTATCGTGCAGAGATCTTTGGGCGACATGATATAAGGATTCTCAACGGAAAGTGACTCCCCGGTTTCCGTATCGGAAACCAGATAAGATCTTCTGCATACCTGCAGGCAAGCGCCCCGGTTGGCTGAATGATTATACTGATGCAGGCTCAGATAGCATTTCCCGGAGACGGCCATGCATAAAGCTCCGTGAACAAACATTTCCAGACGAACCAAGGCTCCCGAAGGGCCTTTCACCTGATTCTCCAGAATAAACTCATGAATAGACCGAACCTGATCCAGATTCAATTCACGGGCCAGCACCATCACATCGGCAAAAGCAGCATAATATCTGACGGCTTCAGGATTGGAGACATTCACCTGGGTGGAAATATGAACTTTCATCCCTTTCTGACGGGCATAGAGGATTACAGCCATATCCGAAGCAATCACGGCATCCACCCCGGAATCAAAGGCAGCGTCCACAAGACGGCGCATATCTTCCATATCCCCTTCGAAAACCACCACATTAAGGGTAAGATAGACCTTCACGCCAGCCTCCCGGCAGAAAGATACGATTCCGGGAAGATCCTCGACCGTAAAATTGAGTGAAGACCGGGATCTCATATTCAGTTGCTCCAAACCCAGATATACAGCATTCGCTCCAGCCTGGACAGCAGCCCTTAAGGACTCCCATGAACCCACGGGAGCCATAATTTCTATCTGCGGAAAAGATTTCATGGGTTTCAGGAACGATTCAATGCCGCTCTGATATCAGCGGCAATTTTTTCGAATTCTTCCGGAGTCAATTTCAATTTTTTCTTTCTGAAATCCAGATCTGTTTCACTCTGCATAGGCACAAGGTGAATGTGGGCATGAGGAACTTCCAGCCCCAGCACAGCTACCCCGACGCGCTTACAGGGAATAGCTGCGGAAATCGCTTTGGCTATCTTCTTGGAAAAAACCATCATTCCGGACAACAATTCATCATCCAAATCAAAAAGATAATCGGTTTCCTCCTTGGGAATCACCAGAGTATGCCCCTTCACAAGAGGATTAATGTCTAGAAAAGCATAATAACGCTCATCCTCGGCAATTTTATACGATGGAATTTCTCCACAAACTATACGGGAAAAAATAGTAGCCATACTCAATCAATTAACGGGATATTTCTAAGATTTCAAAAGATACCTTCCCTGCGGGAATATTAATCTCAACCACATCGCCTTTGACCTTACCCATCAATCCTTTGGCAATGGGAGTGTTCACAGCAATCTTTCCTTCCTTAAGATTTGCCTCTGTTTCAGAAACAAGCGTATAAGTCATTACCGCACCAGTTTTTATGTTGCGGATTTTGACTTTGTTCAGAATCTGCACTGAACTGGTGTCAATACGGGACTCATCAATAATTCTGGAATTGACCACCAGATCCTCAAGACGCCTGATGCGCGCCTCTAAAAGACCCTGGGCCTCTTTCGCCGCATCGTATTCAGCATTTTCCGAAAGATCCCCTTTATCCCTGGCCTCAGCAATCATTTTAGAGATAGCAGGACGTTCTACGGATATGAGTTGTTCTAACTCAGTCTTAAGTTTTTGCAGACCCTCTTCGGTGATGTAAGAAATTTTAGCCATAAAAGATATTCTCCTTTGAAAAATTCAGCGTTTACACGCTGCGGGTTTGAGATAAGCAAACGAAAAAGAAGACGCCGCTGTATCAGCAACGGCGCCTTCCCTTAGCAAATATACAAAAAAACAATTTAAAACATAAACCCGCTGCTATTTTCGGTACAGAAACTCCGAATAATTCAACACTTTCTGTAATAAATAGATTCAGAAAGGTTTAATGCTGCCTTATCCATCGATTACTGATTTGATCTAGAGGCGGACGACTTTTCAACAATGCACGGGTTTGTTCCTGATCCCGCACCAATTGATCCCGCAATAGATCCATGCCTTCAAAACTTATTTCATCGCGGAGCCTTTCACGAAAATAAACAGTAATGGGCTTTCCGTATATATTATCCGAAAAATCAAAAAGATGCACTTCAATGGAAGTTCCGAAAGAAGCGGGTTGAATGGTAGGCCGCCTCCCGATATTCAACATGCCGTCATATTGCCTGCCTCCGGTTTCGGCCTGAATGGCATACACCCCATTACCGGGAAGCAGTTTATCGGAAGAAGGAAGTCTCAAATTAGCAGTCGGGAAACCGAGCGTCCTGCCTATTTGCTGACCGGGGATCACCTCTCCGGTAAGAAAATAAGGATATCCCAGCAAAGATTCAGCATCGTGAACCTCCCCGGCCAATAAGGTTTTCCTGATCAGTGTGGAACTTATGGTATGAGCCCCTCCCGAAAGAGAAACCGTTTCAATTTCAAATGAACAATCTTTCGATAATTGTTTTAGTACGGAACGATTTCCGGAATTGGCATTCCCCATCCGGTGATTTTCCCCAACGACCAGAACCTGCATATGCAAAGAACGGATCAGGATATCCCGGATAAAAACTTCTGCAGATAAACGCGAGAACTCTTCCGTAAAGGGATAAACAAAAACATAGTCAACCCCGGTAGCTTCCAGCAGACGAATCTTCTCTTCCCGGGTATTTAATAATTTAAGCGGCATATGATGCGCCTTCAGAACCATCCGGGGATGGGGCCAGAAAGTGAACAATACCGAAGGAATCCCCCTGAGGCGGGAGATTTCCTTCACCTTTTCAATGAGCGCAAGATGACCGAGATGAACTCCGTCATAGGTGCCCGTTGCTACCACAGAGGCGGTTCCCCTGAAGGCTGAAATGTCGTGTTGCTTTATATCTTCCGGCATAACAGACTTTGTTCGATAAAAACACGCTCACAGATCAAGACAAAAATCATAACGACAACAGCCGGGTCCAGTCTTCCAGAACGGCATCCGTCTTACCTTTAAATTCAGTGAGTTTATAATTATCTGCCACATCCCCCAAAGTAGTGATGGTATAAAGCGCAATCCGCAATTCCGTTTCAATGGATTGCAGGTAGGAACCCTTGAATTGTTTATAATAATTCAAATTTTGCAGGGTTGCTTCATACAAAGTATTCATCATTTTTTCAGCCTTATCGGATGCTCCGGCACGAAAATACTGTTCTATCATAGGGAAAGAAAAATGGTTATAGGGAACCTTTGAATGAGGCATCAGGGAGAGGCATCTGTCAAGTACTTCCACCGCTTTATCCGTCTTACCTTCGTTATTCAGGGCTTCTGCAAGATTTCCGAAAAGATTGCGGTAATTGGCAATCATACGAAGAATGTTTTCATCAAGATAAACACCTTCCTTTTCAATATTTCCCCAGACCGACTTATTCATCAGATTATCATAGAGAATATCCGTATCAACACTGGTATATTCATGACTGGAAATTAAAGAGTCAGCCTGCACCGGAACCACCCGGTATCCAAAACCATCAAGACGGAAGTAGGGTTCCAGTCCCAGATAATTTTCCGTAGAAACGGTAATGGCAAAATAAACCGGTCTCTTCCAGTTGTTTTCAGCCAAAAGATCCAGCACCATCATACTGTTTTTGAATAGAACCATGCCCTGATATAAGGATTCTTCGGGCAATTCCCATTTCATTTCT
>JAQVSH010000203.1 GCA_028700615.1 Bacteroidales bacterium | reverse complement strand
ATCCATGTTTGCGGTGGTATGAATATGTAGCATTCTGAAATCATGCGTTCAAAGCACTTCTTCCTCGTTATTATATGCGGTTTAACAGTGTCCTGTACTTCTGTGTACAGGACCTCTGTTCAAACCCTTACGCCTGCAGAGGTTACTTTTTCTCAGAAGGTGAGTAAACTTACGCTCTTAGCCAGAGAAGGGTATCACCTCTCTTCCGAACTCCGGACAGACCACGACAAGGAAAATATTGATACCATGATTTTGAATACGTTGCATGCTCTTTCCGATCTTTTGAAAGAACAAACTTTGTACGAAAATGCGGAAATAGAGGTGGTGAAAAGACCTTTCCCCGGATTTCCGCAAGAGCAGGATTATCATTCCCTGTTTGATGAATATAAGAGCGACCAGATTGTTTTGATTGATTCTGTTTTCGTCAAGGATGCTTATTCCAGAATTCAGGAATCCGGACTTTCCTATCTTGCTTACGAGCTTTATATTGCACAAAGGTGGAATGTTTTATTCCGCGGATCAGATAAAATAGCCGACCGGTGGATATCCAGAGACACCCTCAGATGGGTGGGGATCGGAGAGGGAACGAATGAGGCGCTCGCCTCTTTGCCTTCGAGGGCCGATGCTCTCTGGGATGCCGCTTTTGATGTATCAAGAACTTATGCAGGGCATATTGCTCCTGTTTGGACTTCTGAAACCAGAGAATTGTTTTCCTCAGGCAGTTATTCTCAGATTGCCCGTCAGGAATATCTTGCCGGAAATATTCAGAGAGCTATTTCCATATGGATGGATCTTCTTATCAAAACCAATTCGGATAAGAATAAAGCCTTATTCAGCCATAATATTGCGGTGGCCTGTGAATCTCTGGATGATCTGACACAGGCAGAAGAATGGATGAATAAGTCCCTGAAATTTGCCCAAACCGGGATAAAACCCACCGATCCTGCCTTCACAACGATCAGGCAGTATTCTGAAAGAATTAAGCAACGCAGGACTGAGATCGCCCGCATTGAAAATCAGCATCAGGCAGAGTAGGTATGCACGCTGTTTACTGCGCCCGGCAGGTAATTGATCCCCATCCAACAAATTAGCAAAACAATAAATGCAAGGGATAGAATCCACAGGGCTCCCTTTGTTCTGTCCGGCCTGGAGAATCTCCAGTGAATATACAGCAGATAGATAAACCAGGAAAGATAAGCCCAGGTTTCCTTAGGATCCCAGGTCCAATAATGCCCCCAGGCTTCTTTAGCCCAGATAGCTCCCAGTAAAAGTCCGAAAAGAAGAAAAGAGGCACCCAGATACACCAGATTGTCTGCCAGAATCAGAATGTCGCGGTTGTTTTTTTTGCGATAATCATCAAAAAGGCCTTTTATTCCGACGACAGATGAAGCCGCCAGCAAAGCATAGGCAATCATATATACAATCACATGAGGGACAAACCATATACTCTGAAGAGCGGGCATCAGCACCTGATCAAACGTATCCGGTTTAAAAAATACCAGGGTAAGAAAGAGCAATGCCAGACCGAGACAATAACTCAGCAGCCAGCGGTATTTCCATCGCCGGCATATAAATAATCCGGCAACCGGTAAAAGAAAGGAATACCAGAGCCGGGTCTCGGCGAGTGTTTTCATGGGTGGTCTTTCCAGCGTGATCCATAGGATAATAATAAAAGCGCCCAGTACAACAATGCCGGACAACGCCAACATTTCCGGGATGGTTTTTTCTTTCACCGGAGGAAATAAAATCGCAATCACCCACAATAGGGCCACCACAGCATAAAAAACAGAAAAAAAACTCCAGATCATGCCGTCGGTTTTGAAGTGTTATAGATTCTTGAATTTCCGATCAGGATCATTAGGATTCCACCGGCAAAAAGCATCATAATACCCAGGTAAATAACCGGCAGCCAGGGATCTCTGATGGCAAAAAGAATACTGATTCCGGAATTTTCACCTGCAGAGGTATCATAACCGCTCTGATATAGTTTCCATCCCTGAAAAGATGCTGGTTTATTGACCTCTATCTCTACGGTTTCTGAAAGGTTGTTTTCTCCTTCCAAATGAAGGGATGAAATGTACTTCAAAGGTTCCGGCTCAAAAACCGCCAGACCCGCCTGCCCTTCCAAAGGGAGATCCTGCGGGTTTAGATCCTTTGTTCCCGAGAAAATCCAACCTTCTATGGCCTTTCCTGAATTTTTCCGTTGGGCGCTGACATATATGGCCGTTCCGCCACCCGGAACCGGGGATGCAATAAATCCCGTATCACCGGGTATACTGTTGGTAAGGATATTTAAAGGCGTGATGTTCCAGTCTTTAACCTTGAGAGCCTGATTTTCACGGGCAAAGGGCAAGGATTTGTGCTTTACCGGAAACTCACCGCAATAGGGATCATATAAAGCAATCTTCGGAGGATAGTACTGAATGTTGAAATCCAGCAACGTAACCTGAAAAGGCAATACGGCCCGAGGATCTCCGTTTCCGCTTCGGTTCAGGGTGTGACCCTTTACGGCAGTAAACTGCATTTCCCGGACATCTCCCGACCCGATGGCCATAGCAGAAAGTATAATCCAGATACCGAGATGGTTAAGCAGAAAAGCAATATTTCTCAGAGAGTAGGTTGCAGGCCATCTTTTGGCAATGGTCAGGCCCAGACAAACCAATAACCACATCAATGCAATGGCAAAAGGCCAACCCGAAACCATGTGATCAAACCCGAACGGAGAAGAACCCGCATCTCCGGATTGTTGGGGGACCACCGCCAGAATCAATATCTGAATGGAAAACAGGCCGGTTGAAAAAATAGCTCCGGTTGCGGAAGAATGCCACCTGACCAATTCGCTTTGTTTGTATTGGAAATGGAGTATCAGAATAATTCCTGACAATAAAATAAGCAGCAATAAATTGGCGGGAAAAGGGGGAACAGAAGGGCTCAGTTGAAACAATTCAAGAAGAAGCCCGATCGTCCATAGACCGGCTGCAATGATCACACCTTCTTTCTGTTTCCATTGCCTTTGAAAAAGACCCGATGAGTTTTGCTCATTCACGGTTCAGTGGATTTAAAAAAAAGGGGTAAGCCCTTCACATCGCACCGCTCAACTACTTACCCTTGCTGCCTTCCGGCCCTGGGGGGATTCAGCAGGAGCTGGTCGTATGAAACTTACCCCCGACAAAGGTACAAAAAAACCTCAAAAAACAAAGATGGGATTCATACTTCCACTCATTTCAAAATAATATATCTTTGTTGCACCAAATTTTATATTTAAATACTTAAACTCATATCTTTTATGTCCGATCAACCGGTTTCAATCTGGAAAAGTACCATGCAAAGCGGTGCGATAATCGCCATGCTGATGATTATTTTTTTACTTATTACCTATATAGGAGGACTTACCACCAATAAAGCCCTGAGTTATGTTTCCTATCTGATCCTTTTCGGCGGGATGTATTGGGGCATGAAAACATATAGAACACAATCAGGCGGCTATGTCTCCTACGGTAAATCATTTCAATCCGGTGTGCTGGTTTCCCTTTTTGCCGGGATTATTATTTCTTTTGCCACCTATATATTGTATATGCTTGATCCCGGATTGTCTGAAACCGTGTTGCAGGAAGCGGAAAATACTTTGCTGGAAAACGGTATCTCTGAAGATATGGTTGAGATGCAGATGGATATGGTCAGGAAAATGATGACCCCGATGATGATGTTTTGGATGGGACTCCTCGGATATATCTTGCTGGGACTGGTTTTTTCGGTGATTGCCGCTATCTTTGTGAAAAAAGAAGCGGATCCCTTTTCATAACGGATTTTCCATCTATCGTTATTCCCATAACGAGTGATTTTTTATAACGGATGCTTCTTTATAACTAATTTGCTGCATAACTAACTTTTTTACCATGAATTTACCTTCTGCTTCAAGTCCGGCTGTCTCAATCATCGTTCCGCTTCTGAATGAAGCCGAGTCATTGCCGGAATTGATGGCCTGGATTGACAAGGTGTGTTTAGCTGAAGGTATTGATTATGAGGTCGTCTTTGTGGACGATGGGAGTAAGGATAACTCCTGGCAGATTATTTCAGACCTTTCTCAACAATTTAAAGGCGTCCACGGCATTAAATTTTCCCGGAATTACGGAAAATCAGCGGCTCTTTATTGTGGATTTTGTGCTTCCAAAGGCCAGGTGGTTATTACCATGGATGCCGATCTTCAGGACAGTCCCGATGAAATTCCCGCGCTCTGCCGTATGATTACCCGGGAAGGATATGACATGGTATCCGGATGGAAGAAAAAACGCTATGACCCTCTTTCCAAAACAAT
>JAQVSH010000202.1 GCA_028700615.1 Bacteroidales bacterium | reverse complement strand
GCTACCAAATGGATTGACTAATATATATTTTGATACTTTTTATGGTTGTAGTGGTTTTACTGGATCTTTGAACCTTCCTGAAGGATTAACTAGAATTGGAGAATGGGCATTTGAGAATTGTAGAGGCTTTAATGGTTCTTTGAATCTCCCTGCAGGATTAACTATAATAGAAACAGAGGCATTTTATGGTTGTAGTGGTTTTACTGGATCTTTGAACCTTCCTGAAGGATTAACTAGAATTGGAGACTGGGCATTTACTCATTGTATGGGTTTTACAGGCGCTTTAAATCTTCCTGCCGGGTTGACTAGCATTGAAGAATATACCTTTTCAAATTGTAGCGGTTTTTCTGGTGATTTGACTATCTCAGATAAAATTACGACAATTGGAAAATATGCTTTTTATAATTGTAGCGGTTTTTCTGGTGATTTGACTATCTCAGATAAAATTACGACAATTGGAAAATATGCTTTTTATAATTGTATAGGATTCAATGGTTCTTTGAAACTCCCGGATGGATTAATGACAATCAGCGAATCAACATTTTGGAATTGTGAAGGCTTTACTGGTTCTTTGGACCTTCCTGCCGGATTGACTGGCATTGAGGGATATGCCTTTACTCATTGTTTAGGCTTTACCGGCGATTTGATTATCCCGAACAAGGTAACTACTATTGGAGAGTATGTCTTTTGGGAATGCAGTGGCTTCAATGGTTCTTTGAACCTCCCTGCCGGCTTGACTACTATTGGGGAATTCGCATTTTATGGTTGTACAGGCTTGAACGGTTCTTTAAAGCTCCCTGCCGGATTAACAACAATTGGGAAAGATGCATTTGAAAATTGTACCGGTTTTACTGAATTATTGATTAGCACAAATTTGACCAGTATTGGAGAAGCTGCATTTAAATCATGTGGCAACATTTCCGGAAAGATCATTTTCCCGATTAGCCTCAGTAATATAGGAAAACAAGGTTTTGCCGGGTGTAATAAAGTGGAGGCTTTCCGATTCCCACATACCACACCCATTCCATATTCTAAGGACATGCTACCAGGCGGGGCCACAGTGGAAGTGCCAACATCTGCAGTGGATACCTACAAAGCTACTGATGGTTGGAAGAATCATAATATTGTGGGGTACTAGTTGTGCGACAGGGATTGCGGGTATGAAGAAATGATGGCAAGGTGGTGGATAAAGTGTTATAACGGTGCCCAATACCGTAGGCTAAAACTTAAAATGGATTCCATTTGCCGGTCAAAAGACAACGCTTGGAACATTCAAGAGAGGGGAAAAACAGTAATATATTATTATCATAGATATACTTGAGATGAACAAATGCAATTTTTACTTATTCGTGTTAGTGTTCTTGTATTCCTGCACTCCACAAGAAACACCTATTACTCTTTCGGTAGTTACGGGCGATGTAACCAACATCACCACTACAACAGCGGACTGTTCAGGGAATGTGACATCAGATGGTGGATCATCAGTAACAGCCCGAGGTGTCTGTTGGAGCACAACCGAGAATCCCACAACAGATAATTTTAAAACCTCTAATGGAACAGGCACTGGAACCTTTTCAAGTAATTTAACGGGTCTTTCTCCTAACACTAACTATTATGTAAGGGCTTATACTACGAACTCCGTAGGAACAGCCTATGGGGAGGATCGTTTTTTTACTACTTTAGATCCTAGACAAGAAGCTACTACATTAGGTGGCCTCATAACGGAGAATACTGTTCTATCTATTAATAATAGCCCTTATACCATTACTTCAGATGTGCAAGTTGCATATAATTGTACTTTAACAATTGAACCGGGTGTAATTATTTATGGCAATGATAAATACATAACAATATGGGGGGTATTAAATGCTATAGGTAGTCAAGATGCTAAAATCACTTTTAATAATGTAAATATTGCTCCTGGGAATAATGATCAAAATGAATTATTTCTAATTAACGTTCAGCATGCATTGATTAATGAGGGAAGTTTGTATAAACCTACTGGTTACGCAATATATGGTTCAATAAATCTCAAAGATTCTGAATTAACAGACATTCCATATTTATACATATGGTATCCTGAAGCAAATTGCAATATAGAAAGAAACATCTTTAACCGATGTGGCGGCATAATGACAGTACATAATAACAATATTAAAGTTTATATAAGAAACAACGTCTTTTACCAACAAGCAGACACCTCTTATAGTGAGTTTTTTGCCGTCGCGAATTGTGCTAGTTATGACACTTCTCAAACTATTGTAGAGTTCAATAGTTTTTTATCTACAGACAAGAATGCACTTTATTTGCCCACAGACTATGCAGGTGCAAATATCTACGCAATTAAAAATTTCTGGAATACAACAGATTTAAGTGTTATCAACACAATGATTTATGATAAAAATAACGATTTAGGTTCAGCAAATTATATTGAATTCTTGCCAATATTAACGGAACCAGACACAAACACACCTGTTTTTAATCCATAGAGTTTAGCGTTTGGAAATGGGAGTCACTAATAAATACTGTGTATTAACGAAAAAAGGGATAAGGCTTTTAGTAGTAATAAAAAATATGTATCCAATAAATACATACTGATTATTAATAATATAAGGATCATAAGCGGAGCGAATACCTTTGCCAAAATGTTTCGAAAACAGCTTCAAAGTGACCGAATTCAAAGTAAGCTTATAACGTAAAGGTATTTTTATTATATATTAAAAGCATATGATATACAAACATTTAGACGAGTTAAAGAATAAAATTTTACATGAAAAAAATCATTAAAACATCAAAAAATGTTCTGAGTTTGGTCGCTTTATCATTTGTTGCGACTATGTGTACTCCAGTTCAGGATAATGTACTGGCAGTTCCTTCAGTTATAACAGGTAATGTTACCAACATTACATCAACTACAGCCGAATGTACAAGCAATGTTACTACGGATGGGGGTGCAGCTGTAACAGCCCGTGGAGTATGTTGGAGCACTACGCAAATTCCAACCATTTTAAATCAAAAAATTACAAACGGAACGGGAACAGGGACCTTTACCAGTAATATTAGAAGTTTGAAGCCAAACACTATCTACTATGTCAGAGCATATGCCACAAATATTAAAGGTACTGTCTATGGCGAACAGACGTTATTTAAGACAAGCCTAGAAGATGAGGAAAGTACGTTTACTGACTTACGTGATGATAACGTTTATAGGATAATTGCCATCGGGGAGCAGACTTGGATGAAAGAAAACCTTGCTTATCTGCCAGAGGTAAGTCCTCCTGTAGCAGGATCTGAAACGGATGTTCATTATTACGTTTACGATTACGATGGCACATATGTTACCGCAGCTAAAGCAACAAGCAATTACAGCATATATGGTGTATTGTATAATTGGAAGGCTGCATTGACAGCGTGTCCTGAAGGTTGGCGTTTACCAAGTAATAATGATTGGGAAGAGTTAAATAACTACCTTGGAACAAACGCAGGTGGTAAAATGAAAGAATCTGGAACCATATTTTGGAATAGTCCAAATACAGGCGCCACTAACGAAAGTGGTTTTTCAGCTTTGCCAGGTGGCTGCCGCCTTTACATAAACAATACTTTTTCTGACATCGGTAGAGCCGTAAACTACTGGTCTTCTGATGAATATGACACAAACAACGCATGGGTCAGGGGGATGGAAAATTCTAGTGCGAATATTCATACGTTTTATGGTATGAAAAATAACGGTTTTAGTATAAGATGTATAAATGGATATTCTATTCCATTTGTCACCACTGGCGGTATAACAAATCTAACTACAACAAGTGCTGATTGCTATGGACATGTGACTTCAGATGGTGGAAGTGCTGTTTTTGCCAGAGGCTGTTGTTGGAGTACATCAAAAGACCCCACCATCGATAACTTTAAAACAACAAATGGAGCAGGCACTGGATCCTTTACAAGTAATCTAACAAATCTGACACCTAATACAATATATTATGTCAGGGCATATGCCACTAACTCAGAAGGGATTGCTTATGGGGAAGTAAGAAGATTTACAACACAAAACACGTTCACTGATGATAGAGATGGAAACACTTATCATTATGTCAGGATAGGCGACCAAAACTGGATGGCTGAAAATTTGGCTTATTTACCTGAAGTATACCCTTATAACGTAAGCTCATCTACAGAACCATATTATTATGTTTATGGGTACAATGGCACTCATACAACAGCAGCTAAAGCTACAGATAATTACAGTATCTACGGGGTTTTGTACAATTACACTGCAGCTATGGCGAGTGATGCCGGTACAAGTAACAATACAAGCCTTATT
>JAQVSH010000201.1 GCA_028700615.1 Bacteroidales bacterium | reverse complement strand
ATGATTGGATTAACAGAGTTTGAGTTAGAACTGATTCCGCGAACACGAATATCCATGCCTTTTCCCGGAGCTCCCGATGTGGTTACTATCTGCACACCGGCTGTCTTACCCTGCAGAGCTTCCTCTATGCGAGAAACTGAACGGTTCTCTATATCCTGAGTGCTGATTTTAGCAATGGCTCCGGTAACATCACTTTTGCGCTGCACACCGTAACCTATTACAACCAAATCGTCCAAAAGTTTTGCATCCTCTTCCATTACAATATTAAAAACGCGCTGTTCTCCAACGGGAATTTCTACTGTTTTGAAACCCACATAGGTAATAAGCAGTGTGGCATTAGCCGGCACATTAAGAGAAAAGGTGCCGTCAATACCTGTACCGATTCCTGTTTTTGTGCCTGCAACAGAAACATAAGCTCCTGGCAAGGCAACGCCTGCCTGGTCCACAACCGTTCCGCTAATACGCACTTGTGTACCCTGCGTAGCAGCCAATCCGGGTAAGGCCATCAGAAAGCATAAAACGACCGTTAACATTTTTTTCATAATTAGGTTTTTGGTTAAGTTATTTGATGAGGTTCATTAGTTCTTTGTCATGATTATATGTGATCTTACATTCGGTATCGAAGATCATGGTTGCGCCCGAGGCCGGATTGAATGCCTCCCAGTCAGGAAGTGACGGTATCTGAGGATTTCCCGTACGTGCAAATTGCAACCATGCACTACTCATTTTCTCGGCCAGCTTCCTCACTTCATCGCCACCTCCGGTCATGTTCCGGCATCTTTCTATGTTATTGAATACGAACGGGAGTTCCATACAATGCATGGAGCGCAGCATGCCGTCCATTACAGGGGATTCCCATGTAAAAAGATACATGTACACCGGAGCACCCTTTTGATTTGCCTTAAGCGTGGCCTGCCGGATGGCTTCGGGCCGGAAACGTATGTCTATATCAAACAGATCGGCAGGTTTGAAATCCGGATAGGATTTTCCAAGCGCATCAATAAAAGCATCCGTTCTGTCCCAGTAAATTTTCTTCAGTTCTGTTTTTGCCTGCTCCACAGTCATGTTTTTCAAAGCCGGCAGATACGCGCTGGCCAGGAATTCGTGCAGTGTGGTACCAATAATTACAGGAATATCCCTGGCGTGTTCAGAGACCGTTTCCGTAAAAGGCTGTCTGGTAAGAAAAATTCCGTCTACAGTAGGAGCCCATCCGAAAATAAGCTGTTCAACACCCTCACGCGCTGCTTCTTCTTTTACCTTTGCGACAGCCTTTTCACCGGCAGCCAGGAGATCTTCATAAGGTACATCTTGTAATTTGTTAATCTCCGAAGGTTGCAGTCCTAATTCCTGAACGACGGCAACGCCTATCCTGCGTGAATATTTTTGATCCATTGCAGAAGTCATTGACCCACTCTGAACAATGGCTTTATGAAATAATCCGGCCGCAGAAGGCGCTGTCAGGAGTGTAGATACTTTTCCGCCTCCGCCGGACTGCCCAAAAACAGTAACATTTCCGGGATCTCCGCCAAAAGCGGACACATTGTCTTTAATCCATTGAAGCGCCGCCACAATGTCAAGCATTCCTGCATTTCCCGATTGCGCATATTTTTCTCCAAACGCAGATAAATCAAGAAATCCCAGAATATTCAACCGGTGATTCACCGAGATAAGGACCACATCTCCTTTTGTTGCCAGTGCTGCGCCATCGTACGAAGGCAGTTCCTGAGACGATCCTGTTGAATACCCTCCTCCGTGAAGCCAGACCATTACCGGTCTTTTAACGCCGTCTGTCAGTCCCGGCGTCCAGATATTCAACCTGAGACAATCTTCTCCCGGATGACCGTCATCCCAATCAAAAGCAAAAGCCATTTCATCTGAAGCCCAGCCAGTCCTGACCCCCTGAGGACAGACGGGGCCATAAGCCCTTGAACTGCGAATATCTTTCCACGGTTCGGGTTCCAGGGGAGGCATAAAACGATCGGCCCTGGCATAGGGAATACCTTTAAAAACATAAAGTCCACCGTCCTGATACCCGGCTACTTTTCCGTATTTTGTAACGACAACGGTCTGCCCGGAAGATGCGATAATCATTCCCGGGTGGTCACCTCCGGGAAAGATATGCGTATTGTTTTCCGAACAACCCCACAGGCATACAGCGGCCATAAAACAACAGATAATCAATTTCTTTTTCATAATATATTTGATATAAGACAAATTTATCTCTGCCCGGTGTTTTGGACTTTGCCCGGTGTTTTTGTTTTTTATCTATTTGTCAAAAAGAGTTTTCCATTTGTTCAATCTTTGTCTTATTTGACAAAACCGCAAAATAATTAAGGGCTATTGCCTATTTTTGATTATGTTTTATTTATCAATGATACTTATATGCATGCCCTTACTTACGGGTTGCAGTTATGATACTTCTGAACGGCATGAGGAAAATAAACACATCGTCTCGCCGGACATATCAAACCAGACTGTTAAATGTTTTGGAGAAGACTCGTTAGGCTATATTTGGATTGGCACCGGAAGAGGGCTCAACAGGTTCAACGGATATGATTATATTCACTTTCTGGTGGAGGAAGATTCTACAAGCCTCTGTGACAATCAGGTACAATCCATCTTCCGGGATTCCCGGCAACGCATGTGGATCCTTACCGTAAACGGGGTAAGTCTTTATACCAATAACGGCAGTTTTGTAAATTATCCCATAAAAGACCCCAGCAACAACGCTTTACAAATGATTGAAAACAGTAAGGGGGACTTATTCCTGAACGTAGGTTCCGCACTATGTCGTTTTTCAACCGAAGAAGCCTGTTTTAAAACCATACTCAGCTACCAGACGGCCGGATTCCCGAATTCTGTGTATATAGATCATCTGGACCGAATATTTATCGTTACCCCGCTTAAGATTTATTGTTACCATTCCGGCACCATGGAAAAAGCGGGAGAATACAAAACCGGCGCTTACGTATATTATTCGTATATGAAAGATAACGGAGAGATCTGGCTTGTTTCGGCAAACAAATTTTTCATCTATGACACACGTACCGGGCAATTTAGCCGGGCCCCAAAACAACTTACAGAAGACACCCGCTTTGCAGAAGTATCTGTAACATTATTGTATGCCTACAATCAGACATCTTTGTTTATTAATACTCAGCATAATGGGTTATTTCTCTATAATTCACTCACAAAAAAATTATTGCATCAATCCGACAGAGATTTCCCCTTTGATGTGCCGGATGTTGAAATTACATCGTTTTTTACCGATTCAAAAGCAAATCTTTTTATTGGATCCTACGACAAGAGCTTTGCCATAAGAAATCCCGCTCGACCCTCGTTCAACAGTACCCGGCAACTCACAAAACCTGTACAAAACATAAACATAATAGGACTGACCAGGGATCACGAACAGAACCTGTGGGCTGCAACCAGACGTGAGGGCATTATGGTTTATCGTTCAACTGAAAGTAAATGGACCACTATGAATGATGAACTGATACGGCTAGCTCCCCGTTTTTTTCCCGATCCGAGTACTACCGTTTATGTAGGCCGGGATAATACAATTTGGATATATAATCAATTTGAACTTCTTGGATTTGGGTATGAGAACGGCAAACTCAGTCTTAAAAAAAGGATGACCGCTCCACTGCTTGTTTATACTATCGCAGAAGATAAAAACGGAACAATATGGCTGGGAGGTTTTGGTGGAACATTATTCGCTTTGCGGCATGAAAGCATCACTTTTGAAAGGGTACCCCTTTTTAAAAGAAATTTCACTTTTATACCGCATATGATTAATCTGAACGACGGATCTTTACTGATTTCCGCTTTCGGGTGCAATCCTGTGATTCTTAATCCGGATGATCTGAAAACCAGAGAAATTAATTTGATTTCACAAATTAAACGATCGGTAATGATCCCCTCGGCGGTATTTGAAGATTCCGGAGGGTCCCTGTGGTTTGGAACATTAGGTAACGGGGTGCTTTGTTATGACCCACATACCGGTAAGGCCGAACCTGTTACAGGGCTTTCCTGTGAGGATATTTCAACGATTATTGAAGACGCCCACGGCCAGATCTGGATAGGAAGTCAATACGGATTAATGAAATATGATAAAACAATCCGGAACGTCACAACGTATACATCGAGGGACGGAACAGGCGGCAATCAGTTTAACGAAAGAAGTGTCTGCCGCCTTCAGGACAACAGCCTGGTTTTTGGGGGAACTCACGGTATTACCCATTTCAATCCCATTGATATTGCCTATAAGCGGACCATTCCCGTCTGTTTTGAACACCTTAAGATCCACAATAAAATAGTTAAAG
>JAQVSH010000200.1 GCA_028700615.1 Bacteroidales bacterium | reverse complement strand
GTACTTTTCGGGAAAGTTTCATTTTTCCGGTCTTCTGATCAAAATCCAGCAGGTTTACTTCTACTTCATCCCCTTCTTTCAAAACTCCTTCAAGATTTTCGAGACGGTTCCAGTCTACTTCCGAAATATGGAGCAAACCTTCCTTTCCGGGCATGATTTCCACAAAGGCACCAAATTCCAGAATAGATTTAATTTTCCCTTTATACACGGTCCCTACTTCAGGAACTGCAATAATGGCGTTGATTTTTTCCAGTGTGGCATCAATCGCCGCTTTATCTACGGCAAAAATGTCGACAATCCCCAGATTATCCACTTCTTCAATGACAACAGTGGCTCCGGTGGTTCTTTGAATTTCCTGAATCACCTTACCTCCGGTTCCGATAATGGCTCCGATCTGATCTTTCGGAACAGTTATCTGTACCATTCTGGGAGCATGAGGTTTGAGATCTTCTCTGGGTTGTGCAAGGGTATCGGTGATAATCCCTAAAATATGCAGGCGGCCTTCCCGGGCTTGTTCCAGAGCCTGAGACAGCACTTCATAAGAAAGTCCGTCTACTTTGATATCCATCTGGGTGGCGGTGATTCCGTCACGGGTGCCGGTTACCTTGAAGTCCATATCTCCTAGGTGATCTTCATCTCCGAGAATATCAGAGAGCACGGCAAATTTCCCGGTTTCATTGTCGGAGATAAGTCCCATGGCAATTCCGGAAACCGGTTTTTTAATCTGAACTCCGGCATCCATAAGCGCCAGTGTTCCGGCACAAACAGTAGCCATGGAGGAAGATCCGTTCGATTCAAGAATATCCGATACGACGCGGATAGCATATGGGAACTCACTTTCAGGAGGAAGCATATTTTTCAGTGCCCGGTGAGCAAGATTTCCGTGCCCAATCTCTCTGCGTGAGAGCCCGCGGGCGGCTTTTGCTTCTCCTGTAGCAAAAGGCGGGAAATTATAATGCAGGGTAAATTTCTCCGTTCCCTGATTGAGGACTTCGTCCACCATTTTTTCATCCAGTTTGGTGCCGAGGGTGACTGAAGTCAGGGACTGAGTTTCACCGCGGGTAAAGACAGCCGAACCGTGGGCAGAAGGAAGATAGTCCACTTCACACCAGATGGGACGGATTTGTCTGGTATTACGACCGTCCAGACGAACTCCTTCCTGAAGGATCATATTGCGCATCGCCTTTTTTTCAACTTCGTGATAGTAACGAGCTACCATACTTTTCTTGAGTTCTCTTTCCTCTTCGGGAAGGGATTCAATAAAAGATTCCATGATGGCGGTCAGGGCGTCGCTCCGGTCGTGTTTGGGAAGTTGAGACTTGGCTACTTCATATACTTTGTCATAGGTTTCTTTACGAACCAGTTCACGCAGAGCTTCGTCGTTGATTTCATGACAATAGGTTCTTTTTTCGGTTTTGCCGCAGGCTTCTGTCAGTTCCATCTGGACTTTGCAATGACCCTTTATGGCTTCATGTGCTACTTTTAAAGCTTCGAGCAGAACGGCTTCGGGAACCTCTTTCATTTCTCCTTCCACCATCATGATGTTTTCATAGGTGGCGCCTACCATAAGATCCAGATCGGCCTGACCACATTCTTCCAGGGAAGGATTGATTTTATATTGACCGTTAATACGGGCCACTCTGACTTCAGAGATCGGTCCGTTGAAAGGAATATCAGATACAGCAAGTGCTGCGGAAGCAGCAAGTCCCGCCAGTGCATCGGGCTGAACCCCGACTTCGGCGGAAATTAATGTAACAGAAACGAAGGTTTCTGCATGATAATTATCAGGGAAAAGCGGTCTGAGAACCCTGTCAATTAATCTGGATACAAGAATTTCATAATCGTTTGGACGAGCTTCCCGTTTGAGAAAACCTCCGGGAAAACGTCCTGCTGCTGCATATTTTTCCTTATATTCAACCTGCAGGGGCATAAAATCAACATCTTCTTTGGCCTCTTTGGCGGCAACCACCGTAGCCAGCAACATAGTCTTTCCGTGTTTCAATACTACGGATCCATCGGCTTGTTTTGCCAATTTACCGGTTTCCAGGGTAATGGTCCTTCCATCGCCCAGATCAATCGTTTTTTCGATGATATTCATTATCTCTTTGGATTAATGTCCACAAATGACGAAAAAAGGCAATTGAAAAATTGCCTTTTTTCCCGGATTAGAAAAAAATTATCTACGTAAGTTCAGAGCCTTGAGAATTTCACGATATCTTTCGATATCCTTTTCCTTAAGGTAGTCCAGCAATCTTCTCCTTTTACCTACCATTTTGAGAAGAGAAAGCTGCGTGCTGTGGTCTTTTTTATTCACCTTCAAATGCTCGGTAAGGTGTAAGATCCTGGTAGTAAATAAAGCAATTTGAGCTTCGGGTGAGCCGGTGTCCGTTGATCCTTTCCCGTAACCGGAGAATATCTCAACTTTTTTTTCTGAGGTCAGATACATTGTCGAAAAATATTATAATCGTTCTTACTACGCTAAAATGAACCGCAAAACTATTGAATTTTTTCAAAATAACAAAGCGTCAAGCTTTTTTAATCATAAAATCCCCAGGATACTCCCAGTTTAAACATTCCGGGATGTTCCGGGTATCCATAGGTGGCATAATATTGTTTTTTCATGCTTCCGGGCATCATGTCCGCATTGAGGTGTTCATATTTTAGAAAGATTCTTGTCCGCTTGAGTTTCAGGTTGATAAATACATCTATAAACGGGTAATTCCCGATTTTTTTCTTTTCCATATGATTTAATTCATCTCCCTTCTGCAGGTTGAAAACTCCGGTTGCCGGCTGATAGGCATAGGCGTCAAATTTTGTGGTGTAATATACATCATAGCCAATCTGCATATTCAAAACATTTTTAACAAGAGCTGTTTCAAAATAGGAGGATTGATAGCCTGCAAAATCAGGAAGCGGAATAATGTCTTTCTCGCTGGTAAATTGGTAAACTCCTTTTACTTTGAATCCAAAATGCCCTGTTTTAAAATTCTTTTCAAGGGAGGCTGCTCCGGTAACAATACCTCCCGAAAACTGACTGGGAAGCGCTTCTTCGTTGAAGTATATGTACTCGTTCAATTGGGATAGGTACACGCCCGCCTTCAGATTTCGTCCCGGATGAATATATTCTCCGGAAATTCTTGTTTCGGTAATTTTGTTGAAATTATTTTCCCAGATGAAATAATTGGAAGTATATTTTTGTACAAAATATCCCGGGGATTTATTTTCTATTTTTCCCGAAAGTACAATTCTGGAGGTTCCGGCCCCGGTTTGGATGTATTGGGTCAATGTTCCGTTAATTTCCATGTCTGCGGACTTATACCCGCCTATATAGAAACGTCCGTTGATATCCCAGTTAAATTTTTTCCCGGAGAAATTATAAAAGGCACCACTTACCGCCACATTTGAATAATTAGACGAGGCGTACCGGTTAATATGATCTATTTCAGCGGTTTCACCGGAAGGAGCCTTAAATACAGTATCCGGAACAATACTGTGCCCGTACTGATCTAATTCAATGACAATCCCTGCCTTGAATCCTGCGGTAATTTTTTTCCGTTCTCTTTCGTTAAATACGATGTAAAAAGCATTTGAAAAAGTCCTGTAAAATGCGGAGTCCGAAGTTTCGGAAAAATCATATTGAGGGGCTGGAAAGAAATCCGTATTAATTCCCCCATCCTTAAAGTTTCGTTTAGCTACCTGAAAACGCAAAATATGTTCAAAGGAAAACCGCGAAGGCAAAAAGGTCCATACAGAATCCTGAGCATATCCGAATTTTCCCATACGGTAAACCTGCATCAGGGAAGCGTTGTGGGTGTTGAGAATGGTTCTTGCAGAGGAAAGATTTACCAGTTGGGTTTCAGGAGCGGTATTGTTGGCCTCAAACCATTCAGAACTCTGAAGACCCCCATTCTCTTTTGCTTTGTGATAATTAAGATTCAGGTTTGCGTATATACTATACCTTTTATTGTCGTAGTTGGTCTGAAAGGAAATGTTATTGTCAGAAGTATTCTGATTGGTGTAATAGCCGTTTGAGGAAAAACCATCGTATTCAAGACCTATGTTAAATTCCTCGGATACATTTTGTGTGTGGATGAAGTGCAGGGTTTGCTCTGAGTTGATTTTGCTGCCTCCCGAGACAAAAGTGGCCAGAGAGTATGGGGTGCGGGTACGGTAAAACAGCATATCTTCAGGTTGGTTGAAGTATGCGCTCAAATAATTTGTAAAAGAATAGTCGGAAGGAGAAGGCCTGTCAAAATATAAATTAGAAATATAGGAGGTCCCGTAATTTCCCAAATAGCTGGTAGAAAAAGATTTTTTCAAAATCCGGGAGTGAATCTGGAAATCATTCATCAGGGTGTCCA
>JAQVSH010000015.1 GCA_028700615.1 Bacteroidales bacterium | reverse complement strand
TCATCAGGGATACCATGGGCCATAATACAGAAGGCAACATGGAAAATCCGACTCCCATGGATAACATCGGGATCAATAAATGGACAGGAAGTTCCACATGAAGACGGAAAAGAGGAATATTCAGCAGAACCGAGGCATCTCCTGAGATCCATCCCGCTGACATCATAAAATATACAGGAAGCAGGAAAAAGGATCCAATCAACAGGAGATATTCCCGCCTTCTGATTCTGTCTGCAATGATTCCAAATACCGGGGTAAGAACCATCGCCATAATCGCCAGAATACCGGAAAGGAAACCTCCGGCTTCTCTGCTCGCCCCGTGTACTTCCTGAAAAAACTTAACAGCAAAAGTCTGAAAAGGGAAAATAGCTGCATAAAAGAAAGAGCAAACACAGGTCAGATACCAAAATTTACGGTCAAAACGAAAAATTTCTTTCCATTCTATTTTATCCTGAGCTCCCTCAGGATCGAGTGCATAACGGGAAGCATAGGTACGGTCCAGAAAATAGAAAAAAGCAATAAGAACAATAGAAAGGGCTCCGGCAGCAGCAGAGATCATCAAAGGGCCCTGCCAGTGCTGATAAGCTTCAGCAGCCCAGGAAGGCGAATTGAGCGCCAGTAAAGTCCCGAGCCGCGCAATGGTCAGATTCAGGGCAAAAGCCAGGGATAATTCCTTTTGTTTAAACCAGCGCGCTAATATTGTGGTAATGGCAACAATCAGAGATTCTGCGCCCATTCCAAAAATCAACCGGCCGGAAGCCATCAGCCAGATATTGGGACTCACAGCGGTCAATGCAGCCCCCAGCATCACCAGAAAGGAAAACAATAATGAAGCCCTTCGGGTACCTATTCTGTCGATAATCACCCCGCCCAGCAAAACCATAATGATATTAGGCAGGTTATAAACAGCCTGCAGCATACCGATCTGGCTGTCCGAAAAACCTAATTGAGACTGTAACAGATCAGCCAAAGGACTGATACTGTCATACACATAATATCCCCCAAACATAGCCAGGCTCACTGCCAGCCAAACTGACCACCTGAGCCAGAAAGGAGGAATTCCTTTTTTTACAACATACTCCTTAACCACGAATATTCCCTTTTTTTAAGTTTAGGCGCAAACCTACAACTTTTCTTGGTCGTCTGTATATTTTCAGGTATTTTTGCGCTCTATCACACATCAAATATCCTATCAATATGAAAGACTTACATACCGACGTTATCCTGAGAGCAGCCGATAATCTCCGCATCCTTTCAGCAGGAATGGTAGAAAAAGCCAAGTCCGGACACCCCGGAGGAGCCATGGGAGGAGCCGATTTTGTCAATATACTATACTCTGAATTTCTTAATTATGATCCCTCTGATATGACCTGGGTCAACCGCGACCGGTTTTTTCTGGATCCCGGGCATATGTCTCCGATGTTATACAGTATTTTAACACTTACCGGAAATTTTTCACCGGAAGACCTAAAAAACTTTCGTCAGTGGGAAAGTATTACGCCAGGCCATCCCGAAGTGGATGTTCCCAGAGGCATAGAAAACACCTCCGGCCCCCTCGGACAAGGCCATACTATGGCGGTAGGAGCTGCCATTGCAGCAAAGTTTATTCAATCCCGCTTTGGAGACTGGACCTCTCACAAAATATACACCTATATTTCAGACGGAGGCGTTCAGGAAGAAATCTCTCAGGGAGCCGGACGTCTTGCCGGATTTTTAGGTCTGGATAATCTGATCATGTTTTATGATTCAAACCGGATACAACTTTCTACTGCAACTTCTGCGGTTACCGGAGAAGATACTGCAGCCAAATACAAAGCCTGGGGATGGGAGGTTTTTGTGATTGACGGGAACGATGCGGGAGAGATCAGATCTGCACTTAAAAAATCCTTAACCATACAGGGCAAACCCGTGCTGATTATAGGAAATACCATCATGGGCAAAGGAGCGCTGACTGCCGAAGGAAAAAGTTTTGAAAACCAATGCTCTACTCATGGACAGCCTTTGGGAGAAAGCGGGGCTTCCTTTGCAAAAACCATTGAAAATTTAGGGGGAAATTCTGAAAATCCTTTTGAAATTTTCCCGGATGTAGCCGCCTATTACGCCAAAATCAGGGAAGAAAAAATACAGAAAGCCGCCCTTCGTAAACAGCAGGAACTGGAATGGGCAAAAGCGAATCCGGAGCAGGCAGAAAAATTCCGGCAATTTTTTTCCGGAAAAGCGCCGTCCATTGACTATGCGTCCATTGAACACAAAGACGGAATTGCTACCCGCGCCGCCTCAGCCAATGTGCTGGGCTGCTTTGCCACTCACATAGAGAACATGATTGTTGCCTCTGCGGATTTATCCAACAGTGACAAGACCGACGGATTTCTCAAAAAGACCAAAGCCATTGTTCCGGGGGATTTCTCAGGACAGTTCCTTCAGGCCGGAGTCAGCGAATTAACCATGGCCGCGATATGCAACGGAATGGCGCTGCATGGAGGCGTAATTCCCGCTTGCGGAACTTTTTTCGTATTCTCGGATTATATGAAGCCGGCTATCCGGCTTTCCGCCCTGATGAAATTACCGGTAAAGTATATCTGGACGCATGATGCCTTCCGGGTTGGAGAAGACGGGCCCACGCATCAGCCCGTAGAACAGGAAGCTCAGATCCGCCTGATGGAACAACTGAAGAATCATCACGGAGAAAATTCCATGCTCGTTCTCAGACCTGCGGATGCAGCGGAAACCAGCGTAGCCTGGAAGATGGCCATGGACAACACAGGCACCCCGACCGGATTGATTTTATCCAGACAAAACATTCATGCTATACCTTCTGAGGGAAAACGTTTTCAGGATGCCCTGCAGGCTGAAAAAGGCGCTTATGTGGCATGGAAAAACGGGAATCAGCCCCAACTGATTCTTATCGCCAACGGTTCTGAAGTCTCTACCTGCAT
This sequence comes from Bacteroidales bacterium, assembly GCA_028700615.1. Classification (GTDB taxonomy): domain Bacteria; phylum Bacteroidota; class Bacteroidia; order Bacteroidales; family UBA4181; genus JAQVSH01. The sequence continues at coordinate 14,563 of JAQVSH010000015.1, read as the reverse complement.
AGAGGGAGCTGAATTATTACAGCGTCAGAAAAATCTCTGTGTCTGGGTAATTTCCGCCATTTCAGAAGGACTATTCAAAAACCAGCCGGAAACATACCGTAAATCCGTAATCCCCGATCAGGTACCCATCATGGGACTTACTGCAGGATTACCTGTTACCTTACAGGGACTGGCCGGACCTTTCGGAAAAGTAATCGGGATGGAAAGTTTTGGATTTTCCGCTCCTTATTCCGTACTGGATAAAAAATTAGGTTTTACTGCTGAAAATGTATATAACCAGGCCCTGAATTATCTGGAACAATATTCGCATTAACCCCTTGTTTGCATGCGTCTGAAAATTATACACCGATACATTATCAGTTCCTTTCTGGGACCCTTCGTACTCACGTTTTGTATCGTGGTATTTGTTCTGCTCATGCAGTTTTTGTGGCTTTATATTGATGAACTTGCCGGTAAAGGCTTGAGTTTCGGAGTGATTTCCGAATTGTTAATATATACCGCCGCCAGTATGGTCCCCCTGGCATTACCCTTGTCTGTATTGTTTTCTTCGATCATGACGCTGGGAAATTTGGGAGAAAGTTACGAATTGATTGCCATGAAATCTGCGGGCATCTCGCTTCAGCGGATTCTTCGCCCTCTCATTGTAGTCTCGGTAATGATCGGAATCACCGCGTTTTTCTTTTCCAACAACGTGCTTCCATACGCGAATTTGAAGATGAAATCTCTGTTATACGACATTCGTCAAAAGAAACCGGACATGAAAATCAGCGAAGGGATATTTTATGGAGGAATCAACAATTACAGTATCCGGATCGGAAGAAAGGACTATGCAACCAATACATTGTACAATCTGCAGATATACAATCACTCTGATCAAAACGGGAATACGCAGGTAACCATAGCAGATTCAGGGTATATGCACATGAGCGATGACAAAAAATTTCTGGTTCTTGATCTTTACCACGGGATGAATTATGAGGAAATTGAAGAAAACCGGAAATCCTATCAGCCTGGGAATAAAGAATATCCTTTTCGGAGAAATTCTTTTGATGAAGAAATCGTTCAGATAGATATGTCCATTTTTGAACTAAACCGTACCGACGAAAACCTTTTCAGTCAGAGTTATCAGATGATGAATCTGAAACAACTCTCAAAAACAGCAGATTCTATTTATACTGAAGGAACCGAAAAGAAAAACCAACTGGCAAAAACATCTATTGAACTCACCCGGGAATCTAATGTATATAGCCGAAGATCTCAGGGAGACAGCCTTAAAACATTAAAAAATTTCCCGGCGAATTTTGCCGTTTTTTTTGCCGGACTACCTGCCAGAGAACGTGTCAATGCGATACAGAATGCACAGGAGCACGCCCGTTCTTTATTGGAGAACACCTCTGTTTCAAAAACAGACATTGATACCACGATGGAAAAGCAAAGAAGATACATGATTGAATGGCAAAAAAAATTCAGCCTTTCATTTGCCTGTATTATGTTTTTTTTCATCGGCGCCCCTCTTGGAGCTTTAATCCGTAAAGGCGGACTTGGCGTTCCAATGGTTATTTCAGTGCTGTTTTTTGTTGTTTATTATGTAATTTCTATGACCGGTGAGAAATTTGCCAGAGAAGGTGTTTATGCTCCCTGGGTAGGTATGTGGATTTCCAGTTTTATCATTCTGCCGATCGGAATCATGCTTTTTTATCAGGCCACTCATGACTCGGCGGCTCTTATGAGCGAGAACTATCTCAATTTTATCAGAAAAATTTCTGATAAAATTAAACTCTCCAGACAAAATTGATACAGTATTGTCTGGAACAACCTTTAAAATACATATAACCATGAAACTAAACACCATAGAAGAAGCCATTGAAGATTTTCGCAACGGGAAACTGATTATCGTTGTGGATGATGAAAACCGCGAGAACGAAGGAGATTTTGTATGTTCTGCATCAAAAATCACTCCGGACATGGTAAATTTCATGGTAACCCATGGAAGAGGCCTTATGTGCGCCCCGCTCCCGGAAGATCGTTGCAAAAAATTGGATCTCAACCTGATGGTTACCAACCCGAATGCTTTACAGAGTACCGCATTTACTGTTTCCGTAGATTTGATTTCACCCGAGGTAACCACCGGAATTTCTGCTTCCGACCGCGCACGCACTTTAAATGCACTCGCAGATCCTTCCGTAAGCCCGGAGTCTTTTGCCCGACCCGGTCATATTTTCCCGCTGATGGCTAAAAACAAAGGCGTACTCCGAAGACCCGGACATACAGAGGCTGTGGTTGATCTGGCCAATTTAGCGGGCCTTCCCCCGGCAGGAGTATTGGTGGAGATCCTGAATGAAGATGGAACGATGGCAAGACTTCCCCAGTTGATGGAGATTGCAAAGAAATTTGGGCTGAAAATCATTTCTATTGAAGATCTCATTGCTTACAGACTCCAAATAGAAAGCCTGATCCAAATGGGACCTAAAGTAAAACTTCCCACAGAATACGGTGATTTTGAAGCGATCCCTTTCATACAATTATCCAATCAGTTAGAACATATTGCACTGGTCAAAGGAACCTGGAAAAAAGATGAACCCGTGCTGGTGAGAGTTCATTCCTCCTGTGCTACAGGAGATATTTTTGGATCTTACCGTTGTGATTGTGGCCCACAACTTCATAAAGCCATGAAGGTCATCCAACAGGAAGGGAAAGGAGTTTTACTCTATATGGCCCAGGAAGGCAGGGGCATTGGGCTTTTCAACAAGATCAGGGCCTATAAACTACAGGAAGAAGGACAGGACACCGTAGAAGCTAACCTATCTCTGGGTTTTCAGGCAGATGAAAGAGATTATGGCGTAGGGGCCGGAATTCTCAGAGAACTTGGACTGGGTAAAATCCGTTTAATGACCAACAATCCCGTAAAACGGGCCGGATTGGAAGGATATGGACTACAAATCGTGGAAATTGTTCCGATAGAGATAGAACCCAATTCCTACAATAAGTTTTACCTTAAAACAAAATTAGGGAAGATGGGGCATCTTCTCCATCTTTAAAATAAAATTTCACTCATGGCAAAACCCCGGATTATTTTTATGGGAACTCCGGACTTTGCTGCACACGCTTTATCGGTACTCTCCGAAAATGGCTGTGATATTGCGGCAGTCGTTACTTCTCCCGATAAACCGGCCGGAAGAGGTTTAAAAATGCAGCCCTCGGCAGTAAAGATCTATGCCGGACAAAAAGGATATCCGGTTTTACAGCCGCTGAATCTGAAGGATCCGGATTTTATAGAAACGCTCCGCGAATTTTCCGCCGATCTTTTTGTGGTGGTTGCCTTCAGAATGTTGCCTGAAACGGTCTGGAGTATGCCACCTCTCGGAACCATTAATCTTCATGCTTCCCTGCTTCCGCAATACCGGGGAGCGGCTCCGATCCAACGGGCGATCATCAACGGAGAGACGCTGACCGGAGTTACTACCTTTTTTATTGAAAAAGAAATTGACACCGGAAAAATTATCCAATCCCGGGAAGTTCCCATCGGTGCAGAAGAAAATGCAGGAAGCCTGCATGACAAACTCATGCATACCGGAGCAGAATTGCTGCTGGAAACGATCGGCCTGATCTCATCAGGCAGGCATAAGGCATTGGAACAGGCACAGGTTTTCCCGAAAGACGGTATGCTGAAAGCCGCTCCAAAGATTTTTAAAAAAGACTGCAAAATAAACTGGGCACTCACCGGAAAAGAAATCTTTAACGTAATCCGCGGGTTAAGCCCCTACCCTTCAGCATGGACTTTTCTGCAAACTCAGGAGGGAAAAAGTTTCTCGGTGAAAATATTTTCTTCGGCGATAAAACCATTTTCCACAAAAAAACCTGCTTCCGGAACGTTGGAAAGCGATGGGAAAGATTACCTCCGGATTGCTTCATCTGATTCCTGGGTTTATCTTTATGAAATTCAACCCGAAGGAAAAAAAAGAATGGATATCCAATCTTTCCTCAGAGGCATTCAGAATGGTTCAACCCTTTCTGTTCCCCTGTCATAGTCTGAATCATAAAAAACCAGGCCGAGGGTTTTGCCAGACGAGATCTGTTTACAGAAGCATAAATCAAACATCTGAAAGATAATTCAATAAAAAAAGAGGCTTTCGCCTCTTTTTTTATAACCTTTTGAAAATGAATTATTCCATAACTTTCACTTTCAGATTTCTATACCAAACATCATCCCCGTGATCCTGAAGGCCAAGCAAACCCTCATGATTTTCTCCACCGGTATTGATAAAATCTTCCCAACCTTTGAATTTGCTGGCATCAATCAAAGCTTTCCAGTCATCCGTCCAAAGATGATATTCCAAAACTTTTTCTCCATTCATGTAATGAATTACCGTTCCTTTATAAACCAGGATTTCACCGGTATTCCATACTTCGGCTCCCTTGAAATTCTGAGGAACAGCAGGAATCAGATCATAGAGAGATCCAGACTGACGATTGCCGTCTTTTCCAAGTTTAGCATCGGGATGAAGAGCATTGTCCAAAATCTGATATTCAGGAGAGGATTTCCAGATATTTTGTTCCTTTTTTTCCTGAGCCAGATAAAACACTCCACTGTTAGCCCCTTTGGAAACCTTCCATTCAAATTTAAAATCAAAGTTTTTTAAGGGCTGGGTATAAACAATGTCTCCGCCATCTACAGCTCCGGCTTCACCGGTTCCGGAACCTTTGATTTTCATCGCACCGTCCTCAATGATCCAGGCCGGAGGAACTGAATCTTTGCAATATCCGCGCCATCCGGTATAATCTGTTCCATTGAAAATCAGTTGCCAACCTTCTGCTTTTTCAGCATCTGTTAAAGTATTGGGAAGCGCGGCAGCTTCGACCGCCAAACTATCTGCAGAAGCAGCAGTTTGTTTGTTTCCGGAACCGGAATTACAGGAAATCATTGCAATGGAAAATGTTCCCAAAGCAAACAAATAAATCGCAGTTTTTTTCATTATCATATAACATTTAGTGAGTATTAATCTTATTTATTTCTACACGCGAAACTACACATTTCTAAAAAAGGCCACCCGCAGGCAGCCGTTTTTTGACAATCCGTCCTTCCGGATTAAATATTCGGCATTGCAGGCAGTGAATAGCCGTGCTGATAGGTATGTTTCACCAATTCTGCAGCCAAAGCCTTGGCATTAAGCCCATTTTGACCCTGGGCAGGATACATTTCTCTGGCAAAGCTAGGATGTCCGTCCTTAATGGTAAATCCATCCTTTTTGACCCAACGAACTGAATCCGTATCAGAGATATTGGTAAACTGCATATTTTCACCATCCCAGGTCAGTTCCTTAAAGAGCCCCTGAAGCCGTACAGCCATTACACCCATGACCACCATTTCGTTGAAAGGACCAGCTTCTGAGAAATCGGAAGCAGTCATCACACGGTTGTCTGCATTTTCTTTGCAGGCACGAATCCAATCCTGTTCATGAGAGACGGTAATTTCACGTAATACTTTCGGCGACTCGGGAGTCCTTCCGGAAAGCAACCAGGGACGTGCCCCATAGCAACCGCAAATCAGAGTGTCCTTAGTCCCATGGAAAATCACACCGCCGCCGCTATTGTCCATATTTCTCCCGGCAGGCCATCCTTTGGGCATTTCAGGGCGGATACCGCCATCATACCAATCAACTTCTACTTCAGGCATTTTGACTTTCGGCATATCCGGACGGGCAGGATAAATCAATTTAACTTTCTGCGCATTGGGAGCACAATCAGTCAGCAGCATGGTAGAAGAAGCCTGAACGGCAATAGGATATTGCAATTTTAAGCCTTTAAATACAGGATGTAAAATATGGCAGGCCATATCTCCCAGTGCACCGGTACCAAAATCCCACCAGCCTCTCCAGTTCCAGGGGTGATAGATAGAATTATAAGGCCGGTCAGGAGCAGAACCAATGAACAAATCCCAGCGAAGGGTATCGGGAACTTTATGCACCTCTTCGGGAACATTCAATCCCTGAGGCCAGATAGGACGGTCTGTAAAAGCCTCCACTTTAGTCACTTCACCAATCTGTCCGTCCCAGATCCATTCGCAGCTCTGACGAACGCCGGCTTGTGAAGCTCCCTGGTTACCCATAGAAGTGGCAAGTTTATGGTATTTGGCAAGTTTGGTCAGTAAACGGGATTCATAAACCGAATGGGTCAAAGGTTTCTGAACATATACATGTTTCCCAAGGGTCATGGCATTGGCGGCAATCAGGGCATGAGAATGGTCAGCAGTACCTACCACAACGGCATCAATAGATTTCCCTATTTTATCATACATTTCTCTCCAGTCCCAAAATTTCTGAGCATTCGGAAATCTTGCAAAAACCCCGTTGCCTTCACAATATTTCCAATCTACATCGCACAATGCAACAATATTTTCTGTTTCCATAGCCTTCAGATTGGAAAAACCCATACCTCCAACCCCGACCCCGGCAATGTTTAATTTATCACTGGGCGCTTTATGCCCTAAAGTACTACCCATTACGTTGCTGGGTACAATGGTCAAACCCACTGCAGCAGCCGCTGAACTGCCGAGAAAGGTTCTTCTGGAAATAGAACTTTTGTTATCCATAGTTAATCTGTTAGAAGTTTAAGGTATCATTAATTCTTTTAAAATGAAGTCTCTACACAAAGTAAAATAAAAATATGAGGATTACAAAGAGCGTAATCGATTAAATCCACTCAGGATGACAAATTATTCACCAGCAAGTCCTCTGATATACAGATCCATCGCACGGGCAGCCTTTCTGCCTGCACCCATCGCAAGAATCACCGTAGCAGCGCCCGTTACAGCATCTCCTCCGGCAAAAATTCCCTTCCGGGTCGTCTGACCTGTTTCTTCTTCCACGATGAGACATTGACGGGGATTCGCCTCCAACCCGGGAGTCGTTCTGGAAATCAGCGGATTGGGCGAAGTACCCAGCGACATAATCACGGTATCCACCTCTATTTCAAATTCCGAGCCGGGGAGTTCAACAGGACGGCATCGTCCTGAAGCATCAGGTTCTCCAAGCACCATACGGATACAACGAATGCCTCTCACCCAACCCTTTTCATCTCCGAGAATAGACGTCGGGTTACACAATTCATCAAAAATAATACCTTCTTCATGGGCATGATGAACCTCTTCAACCCTGGCAGGCATTTCCTTCATCGTCCTGCGATATACAATATGGACTTCAGCGCCCAGGCGCAATGCCGTTCTGGCGGCATCCATAGCCACATTGCCTCCTCCCACGACAGCAACCTTTTTCCCGACAAAAATCGGAGTTTCATATTCCTGTCTGAAGGCTTTCATCAGATTATTTCTTGTCAAAAACTCATTGGCCGAGAATACCCCGTTCAGGTTTTCCCCGGGAATTCCCATAAACTTGGGAAGACCGGCTCCGGACCCCACAAACACAGCTTTAAATCCTTCTTTATCAAACAATTCATCAATCGTCACCGTTCTTCCGATAATGACATTGGTTTCTATTTTAACCCCCAGCTTTACCACATTATTTATTTCCGTGCGAACCACAGATTCTTTGGGCAATCTGAATTCGGGAATACCATATTCGAGTACTCCGCCCGGTTTATGAAGCGCCTCAAAAATAGTCACATCATATCCCATTTTGGCAAGATCTCCTGCACAAGCCAGACCTGAAGGACCAGCACCTACCACAGCCATTTTTATTCCTTTGGGAACAATCCCGGAAGGAGTCAGATCAATTCCGTTCTCCCGGGTCCAGTCTCCGACAAACCGTTCCAGCTTCCCAATCGCTACGGACTCTCCTTTCACTCCCAGAATGCATTTCCCCTCACACTGATCTTCCTGAGGACAAACACGGCCGCAAACCGCCGGAAGAGAAGAATCCAGGGCAATCACGCGGGCTGCCTGTTCAAACTCTCCTTCCCTGATATGCATTATAAAGCCGGGAATATTAATATTCACCGGACAAGCCGAGACACAGCCGGGTTTCTTACAATTCAGACAACGGGATGCCTCAAGCATCGCCTCTTCCTGATTATATCCGAAACACACTTCTTCAAAATTGCTTGCCCTCACGGTGGGATTTTGTTCACGCACCGGGACTCTGGGTATCCTTGCCATAATATCTATAGATTTTTCTTCTGTCAGCTTTTATGGAACAATATCATTTAGGACATTTGCAGGTTTCTATCCCTAATGCACACTGTTCTTCATATAATTTTTTCCCTTCATATCCCTTGTACATGGTTTGACGACGCAATGCTTCATCAAAATCCACCAGAGCCCCGTCAAACTCAGGACCATCCACACAGGCAAATTTTGTTTTCCCACCTACAGTTACCCGGCAGGCGCCACACATTCCCGTACCATCCACCATCAGCGTATTCAGACTCACAATGGTAGGAATAGAAAGTTTTTGAGTCAGTAAAGCGGCAAATTTCATCATAATCATCGGCCCGATTACAATCGCAAGATCATAACTGCCTCCCTGACGGTCAATAAGATTCTGAAGACAATCAGTGATCATGCCGTGAAATCCTTCAGATCCGTCATCTGTAGCGATATAAACATTTCCGGCAACTTTTTTCATCTCCTCCACCATAATCAATAAACCGGAAGATTTGGCGGCAATCATTACATCAGCTTTTATTCCCTGATGATGTAACCACTTCACCTGAGGATATACAGGGGCTGTACCCAATCCGCCAGCCAAAAATATAATCTTCTTCGCCGCAAGATCTTCAAATTTTTCACTGAGCATCTCTGAAGGTTGCCCCAGGGGGCCAACAAAATCAGCCAAAGTATCACCGGGTTCCAGTTGTGACATTTTCAGCGTAGAACCTCCAATGACCTGAACCACTATAGTGACAGATCCTTTTTCAACATCATAATCACAAATGGTTAAAGGGATCCGTTCTCCTTTTTCGTCCATTCGGACAATGACAAATTGTCCCGGTTTAGCAGATGCCGCCACTCTGGGAGCCAGAATATCCATACGAAAAATTCCGGGAGCCAGAATATCTTTTGTAAGAATCTTATACATAATGAATATATTAACATAAAATCTCCATGATATCATAGAAATATTTTACAAAATTAAGGTTTTCATGGAATCCCCCAAAGTAACCGGAATAATAATCTGAATTTCATCAATCTGGCGTGACATACAATGATTTAACGTAAATTAATAATCCCGGAGCCCAGATCATTTGGCAAAGTTGATTCATTTTGATAGCTTTGCCCATCTGGCAACTTTTGAAAAAAAAATGTCCAATCTTCAGGAATCTACACACAACACAAAGATACCCAAGCACATAGCTATCATTATGGATGGCAATGGCAGATGGGCCCAACAATACGGGAAAGAACGTTCTTTCGGACATGAGAACGGCGTTCAATCTGTCAGAGAAGCCCTGGAGGGATGTATAGAAAAAGGCGTAAAGTTTCTCACTTTGTATGCATTTTCTACTGAAAACTGGGATCGCCCTAAGGATGAAATTTCCTCATTAATGGAATTGTTGGTATCGTCCATTGATACCGAGATTCCTACCATGATAAAGCATAACATCAAACTGGTTACCCTCGGGGACCTGTCCACTCTCAAACCGGAAGTTGAAGACAGAATCCGGCAGGCAATCGAACATACTTCGCATTGCGACGGGTTGAATCTTGTGGTTGCCCTGAGTTACAGCGGACGCTGGGACATTACCAGGGCTGTGAAGAATATTTCAGCACAGATCGCATTAAACAAACTTCAGCCTTCAGATATCACAGAATCGACCATTTCCAACTATCTTTCCACAGCCGGAATTCCAGATCCGGAATTATTGATTCGCACCAGCGGAGAACTCAGAATCAGTAATTTTTTGCTGTGGCAGATGGCCTATACCGAACTATATTTCACTCCTGTTCTTTGGCCCGACTTTAAAAAAGAGCACCTTTTTGCCGCCATTGAGGAATTTGCCCGGAGAGAACGTCGATTTGGAAAAACAGGAGAACAACTGACCAATAACTAAAACATGATGCTGCGCAAAACCATAATATTACTTGCTTTATTTTTTATAAATTTCCAGACCATCCATGCGCAACAGACTCCATATGCCAGTTTGCCCGTATTGGATTATTCTTTTCCCCGCGAATATGAGATTGCCGGGGTCGAGATTACCGGGGTGAAATTTTTGGATAAGAACATTATTCTGAGCATGACCGGTCTTGAAGTCGGCAACAAAATCACAGTTCCGGGAGACGCCATTACTTCAATCATTAATAAATTCTGGCTGCAAGGGTTGTTTGCAGATGTTAAGATCATTGCTACCAAAATCGAAAATGAAAAAATCTGGTTGGAAGTTTTTTTGAAAGAAAGACCGCGTCTTGCGGCTCTGGAACTTAAAGGAGTCAAAAAAGCCGATAAAAAAGATCTGGAGGAAAAAATTAACCGCAAACCGGGATCTCAGGTAAATGACAATGTAAAAAACGACATTCTAACTATTATCCGGAAATTTTACCGGGAAAAAGGATATCTGAACATTGATATGAACATCGTCGAAAAGGAAGACACCGCTTCCGCCGACCGTGTTTATCTGATTACCAATGTGGATCTTAATTCCAGGGTTAAAGTCAGAGAGATTGATTTTATCGGCAACGAAAAATTTAAAGACAAAAGGCTACGCCGGACTTTTAAGAAAACACATCAATTCGGTTTGAACATTCTCAAAACTTTTAAATTTGTTGAATCTAAATTTTCCGAGGATAAAGGCTTTTTAACAGACTTTTACAAGAAAAACGGGTATAAAGATTTCAGTGTTCTGTCGGACACCCTTGAATTTGTCAACAAAGACAAAGACCGGATCAAACTTACCATTCATGTTTCCGAAGGAAACCAATATTTTCTGAAAAGTATTCAATGGATCGGGAATACTGTTTATTCGACCGAATATCTTAATTCTTTGTTAAAAATGGAAGTCGGAGGGGTGTATGATCCGGTATCCATGGAAAAAAGAATACAGGGGGATGATGATGCTGTCGGGAATGTCTATCTGGACAACGGATATTTATTTTCCAGCATTAACCCGGTGGAAGCAAAAATTGTCAACGACTCGGTAGAAGTAGAAATGCGCGTCGTGGAAGGACCTCAGGCCACCATCAATAAAATTATTATCCAGGGAAACACCAAAACCAATGAAAGGGTTGTTCAGCGTGAACTTTTTGTAAAGCCCGGCGAACTGTTCAGCAGGGCGAATATTATAAGGGATGTCCGCCAGATTGCCCAATTGGGATTTTTTGATGAAACCAAGATTAATCCTTTACCTATTCCTGATCCGGCAAACGGGACCGTAGATATTGTTTACCAACTGGAAGAAAAGGCCAATGACCAGCTGGAACTGTCAGCCGGTTGGGGATCCGGCATGGTAATAGGCCGTATCGGACTGAAGTTTAACAACTTCTCGATGAGGAACGCAAAACAATTTAAAAACTGGAGACCTGTTCCCACGGGAGACGGCCAACAAGTCGGAATTTCATGGCAAACCAACGGAAAACGATATAGCGGCTGGAACCTCTCTTTTATAGAGCCATGGCTTGGAGGGCATAAGCCAAACTCTCTTTCGGTAAATCTTTTTCACTCCAGTATGGGGGAATATGACAATTATGCGGATTACTGGAATTTCAGTGCAACCCCTACCCAATACTATAAATCCACCGGTATAACCGTTGGGCTCGGAAAAAGAATTAAATGGCCCGATGACTATTTTTCTGTCTCTTTCCAAACAACCTATCAGCGTTACAAAGTAAAAAACTGGGTATCAGGATCATATTACCGGTTCCCGTTTACGGATGGAATTTCCGACAACTTTAACGTTGGCATTACCATTCAGAGAAATTCCATCAATGCCCCGCTGTTCCCTACACGCGGATCCTTGTTCTCATTAGGAGTCACCGCCACACCGCCCTGGTCACTGATTCAGGGGAAAAATTATAAAGGAGCCGATCCTGCGGATAAATACCGCCTGATCGAATATCATAAATGGTCATTTAAGGCGCAATGGTACAAAACCCTGATCGGAAAACTGGTTTTAGGGGTAAACTATAATCTCGGGTATTTAGGTTTCTACGATAAAAATATCGGAGTTTCTCCTTATGAAGGATATGTGCTGGGTGGATCCGGAATGCAGACATACAGGCTTTTCGGGCAGGACATCATCAGCCTGAGGGGATACAAGGATTACGCTTTCTGGGATCCGCGTTACCCGGACCGGAGCGCGGCTCCCATCTACGTTAAAACAAATATGGAGTTCCGCTATCCTGTAATTATGCAAACCTCCTCCTCCATCTATGTCATCGCTTTTCTGGAAGGTGGGAATGCATGGTATGATTCAAGAAATTTTAATCCCATCAATGTAAAAAGGGCCGCGGGTATCGGTCTTCGCGCTTATCTCCCGATGTTCGGTATGATGGGTGTTGACTGGGGTTATGGTTTTGATGACGTCCCGGCCGGAGGCGGATATAATAAAAGTCAGTTCCAGTTTACCCTGGGACAACAATTTTAACGGATGATCCGGTAATTTTACTATATTCAGAGTGAATTTTATACATCGAATACTTATTAAAACCACTGCTATGAGAACTATTATTTTATCGGTGATGGCCTTGATGCTCTCCACACAAGTCGCCATGTCTCAAAAGCTTGCCTTTATAGATACTGATTATATTTTTTCAAACATCCCTGCCTACCAGAGTGCCCTGGAGCAAATCAAACAATCCTCGGAACAATGGCAGAAAGAAGTGGACGAAAAATATCAGTCTATTGAGACTATGTACAAAAAATATCAGGAATCAAGATCTACCCTGAGCGTCGAAAATCAACGTAAACAGGAAGAAGAGATTATTGCCCAGGAAAATCAGGCCAAGGAATTACAAAAAAAATATTTTGGCAGAGAAGGCCTGTTGGCTCAAAAACAGACTGAATTACTTCAGCCCATACAGGAAAGAGTGACCGGTGCAGTCAGCGATCTGGCTTCTGATGGAGGTTATGATCTGGTATTTGACACAGCCTCCGATGCCGGCATTATCTATTCTAATCCCAAAAATGACCACAGCGATGAGATCCTGCAACGCCTGGGTTATAAATAATATTTGTTAAAGGCCCTTTGCGATTGCACATTGGCCTAAAAATAATACATTTGCAAACTATAACTAAAATCAAAATAAGAATGAAAGCCTTAAAATGGATAGTATTTTCCGCTGCCCTTTTGGTCTGCTCTGTGGGTTTTTCACAGACCACCCCTAAATTTGCACAAATCAACAGACAAAGTGTGATCACCTCCATGCCGGAATTGGCAGCTGCCCAGAAAACAGCAGAAGATTTTCAAAAAGAGCATATTGCTGTAATAGAAGACATGCAGGTTGAACTCAACAAATTTATTGAAGAAGTCTCTAAAGGGTTTGATGCGCTTTCGGATGTTGCCAAAGCGGCCAAACAAACCGAAATACAGGACAGACAGGCTCGTATACAGGAATATCAGCAAAATGCCTCTACCCTTGTACAGGCAAAACAAACAGAGCTGATGCAGCCTATTCTTGAAAAATTTGCTAAAGCAGTTGAAGAAGTGGCCAAAGAACAAAGCATCACTTGGGTTCTGGATATTTCAACAGGAAGTGATGTGATTTATTCTGCTACTAATGCACCTGATATTACTCAGGATGTAACCAAAAAATTAGGAATCACCCCCACGGCACAGTAGTTTTGTGAACGAAATATCATAAGGGTGCCTTTTACGGGCACCCTTTATTATTTAAAAACAAAAAATGATTGGCGTATTTGACTCGGGATACGGGGGACTGACAGTACTCCGGGAGTTTGTAGAAAAACTTCCCCAATATGATTTTATGTACCTTGGGGACAATGCCAGGGCGCCGTATGGATCCCGATCTTTTGAAACTGTATACCGATTCACCCTGGAAAATGTAAATTTTCTTTTCAATCAGGGATGCCGTTTAGTCATTCTTGCCTGCAATACGGCATCCGCCAAGGCGCTGAGGACCATCCAGCAGAAAGATCTGCCGCGGATAGATCCCGACAGACGTGTATTGGGCGTGATCCGTCCCGTAGCGGAATATGTAGCCCGAATGAATAGAGGGGGAAAAGTCGGCGTACTGGGTACGCGGGGAACGGTAGCGTCAGAATCCTACCCCATCGAAATTCACCATCAGAATCCTGAAATGATGGTTTATCAGGAAGCCTGTCCTCTTTGGGTTCCATTGATTGAAAACGGAGAGTATGACTCTCCCGGAGCAGACTATTTCGTCAAAAAACATATGGATCATCTTTTTCTCCGGAATAAAGAGATTGATACCCTTATTCTGGGATGTACTCACTATCCGTTACTGATCAATAAAATCAAGACGTACCTACCTGAAAGGGTGGAAATCGTTGATCAGGGAAAAATTGTGGCTGAAAGCCTTCAGGATTATTTACAGAGACATCCTGAAATGGATTCACTATGCGAAAAGAACGGACAACGTGTTTTTTATACTACCGACAGAGCCGACCTCTTTGACCAGCAGGCAGAAATCTTT
>JAQVSH010000199.1 GCA_028700615.1 Bacteroidales bacterium | reverse complement strand
ATCCGAAACGCTTTCGAGCCTGAAACTTCGCCTGGGATGGGGCGTTACCGGACAACAGGAAATAGGCAAAGATTACCCCTATCTGGCCCGTTATACCATGTCAACATCCATTTCACACTTATATAATATGGGAATCGGCGGCCTTTCATACTATCTTGAACCGCAAGCTTATGATCCCAACATCAAATGGGAATCGACCGCCACATATAACATAGGTCTGGATTACGGGATCTTTGACCAGCGAATAACCGGCAGTCTTGATGCTTACCTGCGCGATACTTATGATCTTCTGAACGAAGTATCCGTTGCCATGGGATCTAATTTTTCAAATACGTTGCTGACCAACGTCGGCAATATCCGCAACAAAGGCATAGAAGCTTCCGTGAACGTGATACCCGTCAGCAACACGGACTGGCACATGGAGGTGGGATTAAACGGAACCTGGCAGGATATAAAATTCACAAAACTGACCTCAACCGATGATGAAAATTACTTTGTACAGGTAGGCAGCATTACAGCCGGGACCGGCGGTTATCTTCAACAGCACAAAGTAGGATATGCCCCATACACTTACTATTGCTACCAGCAAGTATACGATTCAAATGGCAATCCAATTCAAAATGCAGTTGTTGACCGCGACGGCAACGGGGAAATCACCGACAACGACCGGTACCTGACAGGAAAAAGTCCCAATCCGGATTTCTTCTACGGTGTTAATTTCAAATTGAGTTATAAGAAATGGGATTTTGGATTTAACGGACACGGTGCGACAGGCAACTGGATGTTCAATGATTATTATTGCTCCAATTCCACTTCCAATATTACCCTGGGATATGACAGTATAAACAATTTTCCGAAAACTGTCCTGAGGACAGGATGGAAAGCCGCTAATGAAATCGCACAAAATTATTCCGACTACTGGCTTGAAAACGCATCGTTCTTCCGCATGGATGATATCAACCTGGGTTATACATTTCAAATGAAACACGACGTTAAGTTACGTGTGGCGGGGAGTGTGCAGAATGTATTTGTTCTCACAAAATACAGTGGTATTGACCCCGAAGCCTCTAGTGTTGACGGTATTGACTACAGTATTTGGCCCCGTCCAAGAATCTATTCCTTACGTGTTAATTTCAGTTTTTAAACTGTAACATATATAAAATCATGAAAAAGAAAAAATATTTGATACTGCCGGCAATAAGTGCTCTGTTCATGGCCGTTTCGTGTGTCGGAGACCTGAATACGCTCCCTCTTAACGAAACCGATTACACATCCGAAGTCGCCTATGGCACGGAAGAGGCAAATTATCTGTCCGGTCTTGCCAAACTATACTTGTGTTTCACCAACTCCGATGCTTCCAATCTCGCCGTGGACGACGGAGGTGCCTCGGAACTTATCCGGGCTTTCTGGAATCTGCAAGAATGCAGCACAGATGAAGCAAAAAGTTCCTGGGAAAGCGATTCATGGGTAAAAGATATTAATCAGCTGACCTGGTCAAGTGCAGACAACACTGCCACCTATGCGGTATATGTGCGCACACTCCAAGGCATCACTTACATAAATGAATTCCTGAGACAAACAACAGACAGCAAACTGGGAGACCGCGGATGTTCCGGCGAATTAATCAACAAAGTACATGAGATGCGTGCCGAAGCACGTTTTATCAGAGCTTATCTGTACTGGATGTCCATGGATGTATTTGGAAATATTCCTTTTGTTACGGAAGACTCAGAATTCGGAGCCGTAAACCCTGAACAAAAAGACCGCGAATATGTGTTTCATTTCATCGTCGATGAATTGAAAGCACTGGCCGAGTCGGATGATATGCCGGATGCGCGCAGTAATCAGCCACGGGCGGATAAAGGATCGGTTTTGGGCCTTCTTGCGAGATTGTACCTCAACGCCGAAGTTTATACCGGAACGGTCATGTGGAGCGAAGCCAAAGAAATCTGTGAAGATATATTCCAGATGGGCTACGGGCTTTGCAGCAATTATGCCGATCTTTTCCGTGGTGATAACGGAGAAAATTCAGAAGCTCTGCAGGAAATGCTCTTTAGTATCTATTATGATCATGAATCAAGTACTTCATGGGGCGGCACCATGTTTCTTACCGTTGCCGCCATTCAGTCTTCAGACGAGCCCAAGAGTGCCTATTTACTTGGTTCGACACAACACTGGGCAGGCATTCGCGTCCCGTATGAATTCGCCCTTAAGTATTTTAATGTATCCTCACCCAACTACACGAACGGAACTTATTCGGTTGCCGACGATCGCGGAAAACTCTTCTTTATCAAAGGCAGAACACAGGAAATGACCGATATGACCGATTTTACGCATGGCTGGTCGCTATTTAAGTATAGTAATATTCCCCATGATATGACCGCCACATCATTCTATAGTAACGCATCCTATTTTGTGGATACCGATATGCCGATGATCCGCCTGGCAGAAATCTACCTGATATACGCCGAGGCATGTCTTAATTTAGGCTCTGTAAGTACGGCTCTTCCGTATATTAATGCACTCAGGACCAGGTCCAACGCATCGCCCGTTGGTACTGCCGACATAACCTCGGACTGGCTGTTGGCGGAACGCGGACGGGAACTCTTGTGGGAATGTCACCGGAGAACAGACCTGATCCGGTTTGACAAATTCACCTCTTCGAACTACTTATGGAAGTGGAAAGGCGGAACATACGACGGACAAGGAGTGTCGGATCATTTGAAAATATTTGCTTTGCCGTCGTCTGAACTGGCATCCAACTCAAATCTTACTCAAAATCCAGGCTATTAATACCAAAAAGCAAAATTATGAAAATGATAAAATCACTTGCTTCGGCAGCCATCCTCCTGGCCGTGCTGACCGGATGTGAATCACTTGAAAAAGTTAAAGCATACGGTAACGGAGATATAGTAGCGCCCGTTATGAACACGATGCAACCCGTTACTATTAATACCGACAATCTTGAAACCGGGACTTTGACTTTCTCCTGGGCTCCGGCCGATTTCGGTTACGATGCCATGGTTTCATACAGTATATATGCGACCGGAGGCGATAAAACAGATTATGTTCTGTATGAAGAAATCCATCAGCCTAAATATGAAATTGCCAATTCGGCGGTATACACCAAATTGACGGGCAGTAGCTATATGGGGCTTCCTACAGATCAGAACGTTACGCTTTCAATTTATGTAACTGCAACAATTGGAAGTAATTATGACGTTGTAAAATCGGACCCCGTTACGGTAGATTTTTACCTAGCCTCTATTGCAGGAGTGCCCAAATTACTTAAAATTTCCGGAAGTCACAACGCATGGGGAGGTTCGTTTATTACGGGCATCTGGGGTGTTGACGAACTCTATTCCGGCTATTGCGATATGAATGTAAGCGGGGGCGGAAACGTCGAATACAAATTCGTTGACAATTCCGGAAAATGGTGGGGAGGAGAACTCGGTAATTTAAGTACTTCCGGCGGCAATCTGAGCACCAGTGCCGGATTGTACTATATAAAAGCCGATATGAACAGCAAAACGGCATCTGCAGTTCCGATGACAAAGGTCGGTTTGACCGGAATTAACGGAAGCTGGCGCACTCCTGCGGTTGAAATGACTTATGATCAGGCATCCCGGAGTTACATCTGGGAAGGGGAAGTGACCAGCGGAAGCGGATTCAGAGTACTTTGTTATTCTCCCACCGATGCAGCAGGATGGTACTGGAGCTATACGATGAGCGCTGCTACAGCAGACGATGTGGTAATGGTTAGTGGCGGTAAAAGCAAACTGGTGGAACGTGGAAAACATGAATCGGGCGGAGACGGGAACCTCTCATTAAACGACACCGGGAAATATAAATTTACTCTATATTACGACACAAAAGAACATTATTTCTATCTAAGCGCTAAGAAACAATAGACACTCAATTTTAGAAATGGAAAAAGGCCGCTTTTTTGCGGCCTTTTTCTGTGGAAATAATTTCTCTCCTACTTTATTGCTTTAAAACCTATAGTGCAATCTTCCAGTCCATCCGATGTCGCGGTAAATGTAATTTCACCGGCACCCTCTGCCTGAATAATGGCCAGACACATTCCGGCATATACTTTCTTTTCGGAATCTTTTACGGAAGTAAGATCGCTCATATTCCCATTTTCTACTCCGATAAGTTTAGCTCCGTTTACTTTAAATTTAATCAGATTGCCGGCTGTAGGTACCAGATTACCGTTTTTATCCAAGACTTCAACGGTAACATGAGCTACATCGGAAGGACACGCCTGTATAACATCCCTGTCAACGGTAAGTCGTATCTTTTCCGGGGCACCTGCCGTAACTACCCGCGTCACAATTTCTTTACCGTCTTTCTTCCCTACTGCCACAACTTCTCCGGGTTCATAAGCAACATCCCA
>JAQVSH010000198.1 GCA_028700615.1 Bacteroidales bacterium | reverse complement strand
CCCCCTTCTGCCAGAGGGGTGCAGAATCTGAGCAGCCGGGACCGGGTGTTTTCATTGTGTGTATAAGAAGGAGCAATACGTTCGGGAATATTGATCTCAAATGCGTATTTATTTTCAATCAGTGGCTGAAAAATATTTTCATACTGAAGCTGGCTCAGGTAACGGCTTTTCTCAGATTGTCCTTCTTCATTGGACGCTGAATTATATATCAGATCCACTTCGGAAGCCCGTTGAAGCAACCGGTAGAAATAATAGGCAAACATCGCATCCTGGTGCTCATAGGTCGTAAGTCCAAAGCCTTTCCTCAGAGAATAGGGAATAAAAGAGGCCATCACTGCGGCTCTGGGAAATATTCCTTCATTCATGGACAAAATAATAATCCTGTCAAAATCAATGGCGCGGGTCTCCAGGATTCCCATGATTTGCAAGCCGTTTAGGGGCTCTCCTTTAAAGGGTACGCGCAGACCCTTCAAATTCTTTCTCAGAATTTTCCAGCAGGTCTCTATATTTACCGCAAAACCCGCAGTGGAAAATATCTGTTCAAATCGCTTCAGGGCGGTCAGCAGGACATACAGGTATTCCCGGTGGCAGATCGACTCCGGAGAAGATTCTTCCTCCGGGGTATCCAAACATAAAGAACAAATTTCAGATAACCATCCGACATAGGAAAACCCGTCGGTACATTCACGGACCAGTATAGACATGATTTCCAGAGAATCCGGATCTGTCTGTCCGATGATTTCATCCCTGGTAAGCCAGATCTGATTTTGTAAACGAATTTTTTCCGTCAGTGGATCCGGATAGAAATTTGTGATGGTTTTGATATAGGGATGGTTGAAAATATCTATCAGCTCCTGATGCCTGAAAAATATTTTTGCATTCCTCACCACCCGTTTTCGCTGGAGTAAAGAAAGCTTTTCGAATAAACTCCCGGCAGGCGAGGATGACAAGGGATATCCCATGGAAATATTGACCTCCGGGATGGTGTCCGGAAGATTTTGAAGCACAGGAAGCAAAACTTGCTCATCAGGCAAAATGACTGCGGTCTGTACCGGATCTTTTTCCTGATTTCCGGGATCGGATAGCATCTCGTTCATGACCCGGGTTTGTCCTGTTTCAGAAGGAACTGCGTGAATCCGGATGGTTTTCGCTTCAGACAGGCCCTGCGTCCGGGCCCTGAAATCAGAAGGCATCGGGAACCTTTTCAGGTTGTCTCTCATGAAGAAACCGGCTTCATGCCACAGATTTTGAATATAATAATCATCGTAATCCCAAAAGAACAGGGCTTTATTTTTTCCCTTCAGGTACTTAAACAGTTCGATTTCACAAGCATTTAACGCGTTGAAACCAATAAAAATATATTTCCCGGCAGGAAACGCTTCCGGACCGGTTCCGGCCAGATCCTGAATACATTGGCGGTATGCCATTCCCTCATATACACATCCGGTGTCTGAAAGATTCTTCCGGAAGTCTTCATACATCAGGGATAATTTCGGCCAAACAGAAGAAAACTTTGCTTTGATTTTATATTTAGGGTCATCCTGAAACTGTGCCCAGAAAGAAGAGATGAGGTTCTTTTGTTCCCTGGTCAGATAATCAAACATTTCATCCATCTGTTTCAGGTCAGAAAGGTTGCGGTACAAATCACCGGCATGGACCATGTATTTGTCCAGATCATCAAAATCGGAGAGAATTACCTCTCCCCAGGAATAGAATTCCTCAAATGAAATGACCTCCCCGGTATGTTTGCAATAGATTCCATACAGCGTGAAAAGCAGACTGAGATCATCTGCAATTTGCCATCCGGATTTCTCCAGCATCAATTCGTTGATAGATCTGAAATCCGGCGCCCAGATGGGTTTTTGAGATTTGCCGGCGAGGTATTTTGAGAAAAACAGCCCCGCTCTTTTGTTTGGGAATACCAGACAAAAATTTTCTAAAGAATCTTCGTAATGTCCGTAAAGATATGAAGCAACCTCTTCTAGAAAAGACATGGCAATCTCATAAGCAAAGGATCATTAGTATTGAAAGGTACCCAATTCACTTTGAATGGTCAGGGCTTTCCCGGAATAAGATTTGCAATGTCCGATGATCCGCGCATCAATTCCAAAATCTTTCGAAATCTTTATAATGACATCGGCATCCTGAGGTTCAACGTATAATTCCATCCGGTGCCCCATGTTGAATACCTTGTACATTTCGGCCCATGAAGTGCCTGACTCTTGCTGAATCATCCGGAACAGGGGCGGAACCGGAAACATATTGTCTTTGACAACCTTCAGATTGTCTACAAAATGCAAGATCTTGGTTTGTGCACCCCCTGAACAATGTACCATACCGTGAATACGGGGCCTGAGCACTCCGAGTATTTTCAGAATCACAGGAGCATAGGTGCGGGTAGGGGACAATACCAGTTTACCGGCATTCAGTCCGACTTCTTCAATAGTGTCGGTCAGACGGCGGGAACCTGAGTAAACAAGCGATTCAGGAACCTGAGGATCGTAACTTTCAGGATATTTTTGTGCCAGATACTTCGCGAAAACATCGTGTCTTGCGGAGGTCAGCCCATTACTTCCCATGCCTCCGTTGTATTCTGTTTCGTAAGTTGCTTTTCCGGAAGAAGATAAACCTACAATGACATCCCCGGCTTTAATATTTGCATTGTTGATTATCTGGTCGCGGCGCATCCGGCAGGTTACGGTAGAGTCTACAATGATCGTTCTGACCAGATCTCCGACATCCGCGGTTTCTCCTCCCGTTGAATAGATCTCAATGCCCTGACTCCTGAGTTCCTGAAGAATCTCTTCTGTGCCTTGGATGATGGCGCCAATGACCTCTCCGGGAATTAGATTTTTGTTCCGACCGATGGTCGAAGACACCAGAATATTGTTGACAGCTCCCACACAAAGCAGGTCGTCCACATTCATAATCAGGGCATCCTGTGCGATCCCTTTCCAGACCGAAAGGTCTCCCGTTTCCCTCCAGTACAGGTAGGCAAGCGCCGATTTGGTTCCGGCCCCGTCCGCGTGCATAATATTGCAGTATTCCGGATCTCCGCCCAGTATATCCGGAATGATTTTACAAAAAGCCTTGGGAAAAAGGCCTTTGTCAATATGCTCAATAGCCCGGTGGACATCCTCTTTGGAAGCGGATACACCTCGTTGAATATAACGGGATTCCTGATTCATAACTTATGATATGCGTATTTTGCAAAGGTATGCTTAAACAGAGAATTGTACAACCCCCGTAACTTGGAAAAGAAAACCATTCTTGCTAAATTCGCCTGTATTGCACACTTAGAAACCACTTGTTAATAGATCAGAATCACTATGGAAAGAAGAAATTTCGTAAAAAAGGCTACTCTTTTGGGCGGGGCTGCCCTCACTGCGTCTTTTGCCGGAGAAGCGTTTGCCGGAAACCTGTCCAATGCATCTCAATTCAAACTGAAATATGCTCCCGGTATTGATATGTTTTCTGCTTCCGTAGGGTCAAAAGATTTTGCCTCAAATCTTCAGTTTATTAAAGATCAGGGTTTTCGAGCTGTTTTTGACAATGATTTTCCGAAACGAAGCAAAGAAGACCAGGATGCCATTGCCAATCTGCTGACTAAACTGGGGCTGGAATTCGGACCCTATGTGCTGTATGCCGATTTTTCCAAAGAATCCATGGTTCTGAAAGATGAAAACATCCTTAAGATGCTGAAAGAACGGATTGAAGTGGCTAAAGAGATTAAAAAACGCACGGGATATTTTATGGCCCTGATGGTTCCGGGCCGTTACAGCCAAAATGTAGCCTGGGATTATCAGGCTGCCAATGTGATCGATAACTTAAGAGAATTGTCTGCCATGGCACAGACAGAGGGCATTGTGATTGTGTTGGAACCCCTCAATCTGTATGATCATCCCGGTTTATTCCTTTCCGGATCTCCCCAGGCCTATATGATCTGCCGGGCGGTCAACAGCCCGGGTTGTAAAATCATCTTTGATGTGTATCATCAGCAGATTACAGAAGGAAATATTATTCCCAACCTGAAGAGGTGCTGGTCTGAAATCGGAACCATGCATTGCGGGGATAATCCCGGCCGGAAAGAACCCACCACGGGAGAAATCAATTACCGGGGAGTTTTCAAGTTCCTTTACGACAAAGGGTATAACGGAGCCATCTGTATGGAGCACGGTAAGAGCAAACCTGGAAAAGAAGGGGATCAGGCCGTGATTGATGCGTATCGTTTCTGCGATAATTTTTAAACACCTTATTTCCTTGTCAATACCTTTTCCAAAATCAAATTAAATGCTGCCGGTTTTTCTATCATGGGATAATGTCCGGTTGCAGAGATCGTTTCCACCTGAAAACTATTTTTACAATGGTTTTTCAGTCCGGTTTCGTTGGTTGGAAAACCGTCACTGTTTATCAAGT
>JAQVSH010000197.1 GCA_028700615.1 Bacteroidales bacterium | reverse complement strand
TAGCCTCCATTGAAACCCATGCCCGCGGGATTTTCGGAGGTTGTATCGGATATGTCGGATTCAACGGAGATCGGGTGCAGGCGTTAATCCGCCGTTCTTTTTTGAGCCGTAATCACCTTTTATACAGCCATGAATGCGCTGTTCGTTTACAGGAAAATAAAGTCTTATCTGATCTGCCCTCCGAAAAAATACTGGAAATACTCCGGAAATCGCTTCAGATGGCAGAAACAAACATGAGTAAAATACCCTCTGAATCTCAATTGGTTTAACTTTTAAATTCATCTTTTATGAAGAATATTCTGTTAAGACTCTATGAACACCAGACGCTGGACCGGAAGGAAGCGAGAGAAGTGCTGGTAAATATGAGTGAAGGACGTTACAATGATTGTATGATTGCCTCGCTGTTGTCTGTATATCTCATGAGAAGTATTACCATTGAGGAATTGTCGGGATTCAGGGATGCCCTTCTGGAAATGTGTGTCCGGGTCGATTTGTCCGACTTTAATCCTCTGGATATCGTCGGAACCGGAGGAGACAATAAAAACACTTTCAATATTTCTACCCTGAGTTGTCTGGTGGTGGCCGGAGCCGGCTATTATGTGGCCAAGCACGGAAATTACGGAGCGACTTCCGTAAGCGGAGCCTCCAATGTACTGGAACAATATGGAGTAAAATTTCATCATCAGGAAGATTTGCTCAAGAAAAGCCTGGAGAAATCCCATTTTTGTTTTATGCATGCCCCCCTGTTCAGCCCGGCGATGAAAGCCGTAGCTCCTGTCAGAAAAGCATTGGGAGTCAGAACATTTTTTAATCTGCTGGGCCCCCTGATTAATCCCTCTTTTCCCAAATATCAGGTGCTGGGAGTCTATAATCTAAAAATGGCCCGTCTATACAATTACATGTATCAGAATCTCAAAGACACACAGTACTCTATCGTTTATAGTCTGGATGGATACGATGAAATTTCCCTGACTTCAGATTTTAAGTGGATCTCGAACCGGGAAGAAGTATTGATGAAACCTGAAGATCTCGGATTCCCGGTACATTTTCAAAGGGATCTTGAGGCGGGAAAAACCCCTGCAGAGGCCGCGGTTATTTTTGATAAGGTCCTGCACAGAACAGCAACCGCAGCTCAGATGAATACCGTAGTGGCTAACTCTGCCATAGCCATCAATACCCTGTGTCCCGACAAAAGCCTTTCGGAGTGTCTGGGGGAAGCACATGATGCTCTATATGGAGGAAAAGCATTACAAATTTTCAAAACCTATCTGGATCTTAATTAAACTAAGAGATGCATTGCGCACAAAAAAATATTCTGGATCAAATCATTGCTTTTAAAAAAGCAGAAGTAGAGCAGAGAAAAAGGCTTGTCAGCATCCGGGAGCTAGAGAAAAGTCCCCATTACGGACTTCCCTGCCTTTCTATGAAGCAATCCCTGCAATCTTCACCTACAGGGATTATTGCAGAGTTTAAAAGAAAATCACCCTCAAAGGGATGGATACACCCCGATGCCAATCCGGCAGAAATAGTGCCCGCGTATGAAAAAGCAGGAGCTTCCGGAGCCTCCGTACTGACGGACCGCCATTTCTTTGGGGGAAGCGAAGAGGATCTTAAAAAGATCAGGGAAATGGTAAAGATGCCCATCCTCCGGAAAGATTTTATCATAGAAGAATACCAGCTCTTTGAGGCCAAAGCCATGGGGGCAGATGTTATCCTGCTGATTGCGGCCTGTCTTACGGTCAAAGAGGTCGGAATCTTGTCCCGGAGAGCAAAAGAACTGGGAATGGAAGTATTGCTCGAACTTCATCATGAGAAAGAGTTGGATTATATTCATCCATGCATAGATATAGCCGGGGTAAACAACCGGGATCTGCAATCCTTTCAGGTCAACCTTGAAACATCGCTCAAACTGGCAAAACGATTACCTGCAGAAATCATAAAAATTTCCGAAAGCGGTATTTCTTGCATAGATTCGGTTATTCAACTCAGAGAAGCAGGTTTCCGTGGATTTCTGATGGGAGAAAACTTCATGAAAAATTCCGATCCCGGAGCTGCCTGCTCAAAATTTATTAAGGAACTCACAATGAAAACCGGGAAATCATGTTAAGAATAAAAATCTGCGGAATGAGAGATCCCGCCAATATTCAGGAGATTGGGAACCTTCATCCGGACTTTATGGGATTCATTTTTTATCCGGATTCTCCGCGCTGTGCCCTTGGGATAGATCCGGAAGTGCTGAAGAATCTACCTCCCCTGATCCGGAAGATAGGGGTCTTTGTCAATGAATCTTTTGAATCCATTCAAAAGACAGCGACACGTTATCAGATTACCACCCTCCAGTTACACGGACAGGAAACCCCGGAATTGTGCGATCAGCTTGAACAGGAGGGGTTCACGGTTATTAAAGCCTTCGGCATTGCCGATGAAAATGATCTGAAAAAGATTAAGAACTACGAAAAAGTATGTTCCTATGTTTTACTGGACACAAAAACCGGGGATCAAAAAGTATATGGAGGTTCCGGGATTGCTTTTGACCGGAATCTGCTCCGTTATTATGATACCGAACTTCCTTTTTTTCTGGCCGGGGGCATTTCTCCCGATAGTCTGGAAGAAATCTTAGCCATCAGACATCCTTACTTTTTTGCTCTGGATTTGAACAGCCGGTTTGAGTCCGCTCCCGGAATCAAAGATGCAGCCCTTATTAAACAATTCAAAGAAACCATTATTTATTCATTATGAATCGTTTTCAAAAGCTTTTTAAAACAAAAAACAGTCCTGTTCTCTCGGTATACTTTACCGCAGGATTTCCCAAAATCCATGATACGGCAGAAATTATCAGACAATTATCAGATTCCGGCATTGATATGATCGAGATCGGGATACCCTTCTCCGACCCCATGGCGGATGGTCCTGTCATACAGCACAGCAGCCAGATTGCCCTCAACAACGGCATGACCCTGCCCCTGTTGTTTGAACAATTAAAAGACATCCGTAAAATCACGGATATTCCGTTGGTACTGATGGGATATCTTAATCCGGTGCTTCAATACGGATTTGAGGCATTTTGCACCAAAGCCGCTGAAACCGGCATAGACGGACTGATTATCCCGGATCTGCCGATGCGGGAATATCTGAATGAATTTCAAGGTATTGTTCAAAAATCGGGACTGGAAAATATTTTGCTGATTACGCCTGAAACCTCTGAAGACCGAATCCGGAGGATCGATGCCAACAGTCATTCTTTTATTTACATGGTTTCTACCGCATCCACCACGGGTGCAAAGAAAGACTTCGGAGAAGACACGGTGGCCTATTTTAAACGGGTAAAGGAAATGAACCTGATCAATCCTGTATTAACCGGGTTTGGTGTATCCAACCGGAAAACCTTTGAAACTGCCTGTCAGTATTCACGAGGCGCCATTACGGGAAGCGTTTTCATACGATGTCTTCAACAAACCTCCGATATTTCAAAAGCGGTCAAATTATTACTGGAAACCCTTCACTCATAAGCTTCCAGAAAATCCATGAAGGCCTTAAAAGCCCGGGGATCACTATTCAATTTCCGGGCTGCTTCGGAAGAAGCATTCCGGGAAATATACAGCGCAAAAGTTTCGGAATGATTGTCCAAAGTGAGTTTCTGAAAGAATGGAAGATAAAAATTTTTCCAAAATGAATGCACTGAAACCGGAGAGGCGCTGGAAATTTCTCTGAGAAAACCGGAAACTGCAGCGGTAAATACCACGATGGATTTCTGGTTTCCCAATTCACTCCAGAGTGCTGAAAAAGCTTCATCAGAGCGATCTGTACCCGGATCAAGCAAGAGGAAATAAAGCAAACTCATCAGCGCCTCCGGCTTTTTCATTCTGTCCAGCATCACATATCCAAGCAAAAGATGGCTGTTCCCGTGATTAGGCTGAAGGGATATCGCCTGGGTAAGTTCATCAATAGCTTCATTATTAAGACCCTGAAGATAATAAACCTGTCCGAGGGAATAATGTAACATATAATACGGGCCTGTATCAACCAGGCCTTCTTTAAAAGCGGCAGCCGCTTCCGAAAGCTTTCCCATGTTTCTAAGGGCTGAACCTTTGGTGAGATAGACTCCGGAGAAATGTCCCCCCGGAAGGCGCAGGGCTTTTTCGCTATAAACAAGGGCTTTCTCACTATCACCGGCATAGAGATAAGACATCGCTATTTCGGCATTGATGACAGGAGATTCGGGAAGAATGTCCAATGCTTTCTGATAAACCCGGATGGCTTCGGTATATTTTTCTTTTTCATGAAGCATCAGGCCCTCCTGTATCAGTGCATCCACATCCTGGGCTTTTATCCCCTGAAGAGTAAGGAGTAAAGAGAGAAAAAGTCCTGTTTTCAGCAAAATATTCACCTGAATAAAATTTAGGCTGTTCAAAACAATAT
>JAQVSH010000196.1 GCA_028700615.1 Bacteroidales bacterium | reverse complement strand
GCCTGCTGACAACGGAGTATACACTCAGGAATGGGATTATCTTTCTTTACACGGGGATGTTCTGGTTAATTTTTCCACTCTGGTTGCCGGATATAAAGAAGACCGTTGTTACGAATTGATTCCCTTTGTCGGTATCGGATTTGCTTCCGTACTGAATGAAGACAACAGCAACCGCAGTGTTGCGGGCGCCGCAGGAATTATTAACCGTTTTAAGATCAGCAATTCTTTTGATCTCAATTTGGAAGCCAAAGGCCTACTGATTTCTCAGGATTTTGACGGGGAGACCGGAGACTGTAGATTCGAAGGGATCGGCTCTGTCACTGTCGGAATGACCTACAAATTCGGATTATAATTCATCCGACCCGTGAATTTACTGGGAAACATTATCTGGATTATCTTCGGAGGGCTGGCGATTGCCCTGGAATATGTAGTTGCCGGGTTTTTGCTCTGCCTGACGATTATTGGTATTCCGTTCGGCCTGCAATCCTTTAAACTGGGAATGCTTGCCCTGGTTCCGTTTGGGCAAAAATCTATACCTATTCTCGAAGACAAAGGATGTTTGTCCGCGCTGATGAACGTGATCTGGTTTTTTATCGGCGGGATCTGGATAACCCTGACACACCTGTTTTTTGGAGTGCTGCTGTGTCTTACAATCATTGGAATCCCCTTCGGAAAGCAGCATTTTAAACTCATGTCGCTGGCATTCGCTCCTTTTGGAAGAAGTGTGGTCAGTTCACGGCTCAAAAGATAAATTTTCTGATCATCCGGGCCGGATCCGGTAACAGCATCGCATTGACGGGCATTACGCCTATTGATTTGCGAAGATCCTCCACGGTAAGTGTCTTTTCCTTAATCCGGCCCGTTTCCAGTAAAAATGAACGCATAGTGCCCTTTAACAAAGGGCTTTTAGGAGTATACCAACTTCCGTCAGGATCTACCAGAATGAGGTTGGCGTAACTGCAATCCGTCAGCAAGCCGTTTTTTACGATAAGAATATCGCTATGGACAGTATATTCCTTTCCAGACATAACAGCTTGATGCTGAGCAATATGCACTAGTTCAGAAAAAGCGGATTTATCATATAGTTTATAAGTATAATCTATAGTCTCCGAGTTTACCAGATGAAGCACCCGGATATCTCTGGCAACATAAGGAGCACACTCCACTTTCCGGATTTCACGATCGTAGATCACCCGGCATTTCCAGAGTCCTCCGTTATACGTTGCCGGAAGGAAAAGAACCTGTTCCAGCGGAGGAATCAGGCACTCTCCATAAAAATGGAGTTGTGTTTGCCGCAACCGATGATTATGATATTCCAGACGACGGAAAATTCCGTCATCCAAAGCCAGACTTTCAACAAAAAGGCACATAAACTTTGTCGATCATTTCCTGATATTCTTTTTCAGGATCGGAATGAATGGTGATCCCTCCCCCGCTCTTGTAAATATAACCATTCGGTGTAATTTCAATATACCGGATCATTACAGCACTGTCCAAACATTTTCCATCGTATATTCCCATAATTCCGGTATAGTAGCCTCTGGAATATTGCTCCGCTTCCAGAATAATCTCCACAGTTTTATTCTTAGGAGCTCCACTCACAGATCCGGCCGGAA
Organism: Bacteroidales bacterium; assembly: GCA_028700615.1. GTDB lineage: Bacteria > Bacteroidota > Bacteroidia > Bacteroidales > UBA4181 > JAQVSH01. The sequence goes on along the minus strand of JAQVSH010000196.1, from coordinate 2,825 downwards.
GCATTGATGCCAGCACAGAACCAATGCGTTCATGATAGTTTCCGCCCAGTTCCCCGGTAATTTCCGAACTTACCTGCAATAATTTTTTTTGATTGGTTTCCACCTTATCAATATACCGGAGTCTCCTGACATGAACATTTCGCGCAAACCTGCTTAGATCGTTTCTGATCAGATCCACCATGGTAAAGTGTTCTGCCATTTCTTTTGCATCGGACAAAATAAGCTGTTCGGCTCCGGGAATGTTTGCATCTATAGTGCCTTTCATTGGAAAAGAGGAAATTGAGCCTTTAGGATCAATACGAACAAAGGTTTCCGGAGAAAAAACAACAAAACGACCGGAAAGAAATAATTTATAGGGAGCACGGGCACGGGTAAAAATCTCTCCGGGAGAGTAATTGGTTTGCACCTCAGTGGGTAAGGTATAATTCACTAAAAAAGAATTTCCGAGTTGCAACTGTTGCTGCACAAAATCAAACCCTGTTTTATACCGTGAATAAGAAACGGGGATTTTGTAAAAATAAGCATTGGCCGCCGGGGTATAGGATGGAGTACTATTCCCAAGGCGGCCAAACTTATAATACAAAGAATCATTTACCGGCAATTCATAAATCAATGGATTCCGCAACAGAAAATCAAAAACAAAAAGAAAAGGTTTCCTGTTTTTGCCCAGTTCATTGAGATAATTCTCCCAGTTTTGATCCATGCAAAGGTCTGATTAATTCATTCCCGGAGTAATCAGCCGGTAATTGCCACTTAAGTGCATCAGACTGAATAAATAGAGAAGACCATCATAATAAGGATCAAAATATTTATCCTCATAAGGTTCCAGTTTGGCATTCCATACTGCATCGACAAATTTCCAGCTCTTAGCCTGGGTTCCCATCAGGGAAGCTGCAGCAGAAGTAGCCACCAGTCCCAATGAGTGACGTAATTTCTGATAACCGCCGGCCTGAAGAATGTATGAAGGTAGCGTTCCGTCCTGATTAAACTGATCTTCAAAAGTATCAATGCCTCTGCAGAAAAGAAAGTTCTGAATTCTTTTACCATAATCCTGTTGCCATTTTTGATCTTTTGCATACCATGAATAATCCATGGCAATGTTCATAGGAACTCTCCAGGAATCATAACGAAAAGCGCTTTGCATACGACCTCCCCTATTTCTGGCTACCCCGCTGAACTCGGTAGCATCCGCATTCAATCCGGTGACCGGGTCACAGGCTCTGTGAAGAAAAACGCGTGCAGTATCGGCACAATCTCTATAGAATTGTTCATGTCCGTCTTTGGCATAGTCAGCCCAGACTTCGTAAAATGCAGGCAAATGATAGGAAGGATCTGTCCAGGTATACCCTGATTTATCAGGAACAAAAGAAATCTGTTTGTGTTCGAGATTAATGACGTGATAAATACCATCCTTACCTTCTTTACTCCACATAGCATCCAGAATTCTTCTGGCTTCTTTGTAATAATTAATCCCGGTATCATTTCCCCAGCGATTAGAAGCAAATAACAGAGAGGTTACGTAATATAACTCTCCGTCAGAAGCAGATCCTTCGGCATTATGTTTCCCTGTTTTCGGATTTACACTCCATGCAAAGTATGCTTCACTCGGACCACTTTGATGTTGCATGTTTTTAACAGACCAACGCCACAGACGGTCAAAAACATCTTTTTTATTCAGCTGCACAGCCACCATCATCCCGTAAGACATCCCTTCGGTACGGGCATCATGATTCTTTACATCAGAAACATATCCCATATCATCACCTACTTCAAAATAAACTTTGTTGGGCCCTTCAAAAATATCATAATAAGCTTTAGCCAACTTTGCATCAATCTCAGCCTGAGAATACCCGGCTTCTAAAAATACATTTCGGTACTTACCTGTCTGAGCCGCTCCTTTTTTCCAGGGTTTCATTACCCCGCGTTCGTCTTTCACATCTTTTTTACAATCTCCGGAGGACGGGTCCGCCTGCCCGAAGCACAAACCGCTGAACACGAATGCCAATGCGGCCAAAAACATAAATCTCCTCATAGCCTGTTAAAATTTTTAATGTAGATAATTAAGTTAAATAACATCTAAAGCTAAGCTTTTTTTTAGCTTAAGCTGTGAACATAAGCAGATAAATTCACATATGGATTTATTCTTTTTTAGTTAATCATTTAAGCCAATAAACAACTGATCATATTGCACAATTCAGTAATTTTAGCCCATGAATTAAACCATCATCTGACGCAACGGGCATGTTCGTTCAACACAACCAAAGATGAAATCTCACATGCGAGTTTCATCTGACCTTTAAATAAATCATATACAGATGAAATATCGCAAATTAGGAAAAACAAACTGGGATATCAGCGAAGTGGGATATGGTATGTGGGGCATGGGCGGATGGACCGGTTCCGATGACGAAGAGTCACTCCTTTCTTTACAGCATGCTGTAGATCTGGGATGCAATTTCTTTGACACGGCCTGGGGTTATGGTGAAGGAAAAAGTGAAAATCTTCTGGGACAGCTGGTTAGGGCAAATTCGGGTAAAAAAATTTATACTGCCACAAAAATCCCGCCTAAAAACCGCAAATGGCCGAGTCTGACAGAATATGGCCTTGAAAATTGTTATCCCCCGGATCATTTGGAAGAATATGTACACAAAAGCCTGAAAAATTTTGGCTTGGAATCTGTTGATCTGATGCAATTACATACCTGGGATGACAGTTGGGCAGAAGATGACCGATGGATATCCAAAATGACAGATATGAAGTCTCAGGGATTGTTTAAAGCCATCGGAATCAGTATGAATCGCTGGGAGCCCTGGAACGGAATTAAA
>JAQVSH010000014.1 GCA_028700615.1 Bacteroidales bacterium | reverse complement strand
TGTCGGCACTCACACATTCCGTGCTCAGGAACATACCTGCTATAGAAGCTGCATTTTCGAGCGCTACACGGGAGACTTTGGTAGGATCAATAACACCGGCTGCTACCAGCTTTTCATATTTATCCGTACGGGCGTTGTATCCGAAATCACCTTTACCTTCTTTGACTTTCTGAACGACTACGGAACCATCTCCACCGGCGTTTTCAACAATCTGACGCAAAGGTTCTTCGATGGCGCGACGGATGATCTTGATCCCCGTGGTTTCATCTTCGTTCTCACCTTTGAGGTTGGCAATTGCACTGATGGCTCTGATGTATCCGACTCCTCCGCCGGGGATAATTCCCTCTTCAACGGCGGCGCGGGTAGCGCTTAATGCATCGTTGACGCGGTCTTTCTTTTCTTTCATTTCTACTTCGGTGGCAGCTCCGATGTACAGAACAGCAACTCCGCCGGCTAATTTAGCCAAACGTTCCTGAAGTTTTTCCTTGTCATAATCAGAGGTGGTGATTTCCATCTGAGCTCTGATCTGGCTGATACGAGACTGGATGTTTTTCTTTTCTCCACCTCCGTTAACAATGGTGGTATTGTCTTTATTGACCTGAATCTTTTCGGCTGTCCCTAACATTTCAAGGGTGGCTCCTTCCAGTTTCAAACCTTTTTCTTCCGAAATAACAGTACCTCCGGTGAGGATTGCAATGTCTTCGAGCATTTCTTTCCGGCGGTCACCAAATCCCGGAGCTTTTACTGCACAGATTCTCAAAGAACCACGCAGTTTGTTGACAACCAAAGTAGCGAGAGCTTCTCCGTCAATGTCTTCACAAATGATCAACAGGGGTTTTCCTGATTGTAAAGAAGCTTCGAGGATGGGTAAAAATTCCTTCATCGAAGAGATCTTCTTGTCATAGATCAATACATAAGGATTTTCGAGAACGGCTTCCATTTTTTCGGTATCCGTTACGAAATAGGGAGAAATGTATCCACGGTCAAACTGCATACCTTCCACTACATCAACATAAGTGTCAGATACTTTCGCTTCTTCTATGGTAATAACGCCTTCTTTCTTGACCTTGCCCATAGCTTCGGCAATTAATTTACCGATTTCAACGTCATTGTTGGCAGAGATGGTGGCAACCTGTTCGATTTTGCTCAGGTCGTCTCCGACTTCCTGAGATTGTTTTTTCAAGTCGGCGATAACTGCAGCAACGGCTTTATCAATACCCCGTTTCAGATCCATAGGATTGGCTCCGGCGGTTACGTTTTTCAACCCCACTGAAACAATGGACTGAGCCAGTATGGTAGCTGTAGTTGTTCCGTCTCCGGCATCATCGTTGGTTTTGGAAGCAACTTCTTTAACCAGTTGAGCCCCGATATTTTCAAATTTATCACTCAACTCAATTTCTTTGGCCACGGTGACTCCGTCTTTGGTAACCTGAGGAGCTCCAAATTTCTTTTCAATCACTACATTTCTGCCTTTCGGGCCCAGTGTGACTTTTACTGCATTGGCCAATTGATCAACCCCTTTTTTCAATAAATCCCGGGATTCGATATTGAATAAAATTTCTTTTGCCATAATTATTTTGTTTTAAATGGTTTTTAATGTTAGATAATGGCCATAATATCAGACTGATGCATCATCAGATAATCCTTTCCGTCTACGGTAAGTTCATTTCCGGAATATTTACCATACAAAACTTTGTCTCCTACTTTAACTTCCATGGGTTCATCTTTTTTCCCGGGGCCAACGGCAACCACAGTTCCCTGCTGGGGTTTTTCTTTTGCGGTTTCAGGGATAATCAGACCACTGGCGGTTTTTGATTCTGCAGCCGAGGGTTCTACAAGAACTCTGTCGGACAAAGGCTTAACGTTTACAGACATGTTTTTTATTTTTATGAGTTAAACATACATGAATAAGTGTGACACAACTACTCTTCATAATACGTGCCAAAGTCAACAATGTGTTTTTTAGCGGAGATGAAGCGACAAAATAGCAAAAAAAATGTCAGTATGACACGCATACTGACATTTATATTGATTGATGAAGTTAATTTATTGAGCGCTGTCTCCCTGAGCAGGAGTGGTTTCGGTTTCTTGTGTGGCAGCAGGCGTTACAGGGAAAACCGGCATTGCTGAAGGATCAGCAGCCCTTTGAATCTGTTGCTCTATGGCAGAACTTTCCTGAACTCCTGAACTTCTGGGAATTGCAAAACTTCCTACAACACTCAGAAACATCATGGCGCCCCCTAAGATCCAGGTGGCTTTCTCAAGAAAATCAGTAGTTTTTCTCACTCCCATAATCTGGTTGGAAGAAGAAAAATTTGCGGCCAAACCTCCTCCCTTGGAGTTTTGAACAAGCACAATAAGTATCAGCAATACGCAAATGATAAAAATCAGGACAGAAATTACGAGGTACATGATGTAATGTGTTTAGAGAGCGTTTATACGATCGGCAAAGTAAGCACTTTTTTCCGGAAATTTCAAAATTAATTTTTTATAGATTGCGATTGCTTTTTCCCGGTGTCCCTGAAGGGTATAGACTTCTGCCAGAGTTTCCGTTACCATATTATCTTCTTCCCGGTTGGAAGAAGTAAGATCTGCAACAAAACTGGTTGTGTCGTTGGGTAAGATTTTGGGGGCTTTCTCAAGAAACTCTTCAATCCGCTGTTCCGGAGAAACCCCGGTTTTTTTTCTTCCTTCTGCAGCGGTAATTTTTTCTTTCTCCAGATCCTCTGTCACGTGTTGATGTATCTCTATGGCTTCTTCATGAAAAGTCTGCCAGAGTTTATCCCTTTGGAAGATCCGTATAGAGTTCATAGTGAGGGCTTTTTCAAAGAAAGGAAGAGAAAATCCGGAAAGTCTGGTTAATTCATGCTGCCAGACTAACTCACACCATGGATATTGTTTGCATAATTTCCCCGGAATTTCAATATTTCCGGAGGAGGGGGGCATGTATTCTTCACTGTGACAAGCCCATGCAATAAAATCTGATTTTTCCGTCTCGTTCATAGAAGGGAAGCGTTTACCAGTTAACAAAAGCCTGATTATAAATATCCTCCAGCAGTTCTTTTACAATATCCGTGACCAGGCCCGATTCTACCGATTGAAGAGTCGCGGTTCTCGAATAGTCGGCATACCTTGAAAAAGACTTGGTAAAACTAAAGTCTGGCGTTTTAGTATTGGTGAAGATCACATTTACCGTAATGGTCAGACGATCCAGCGCAGCAACATTGTCTCCGGTAATAGCAGCCGGCTGGGTTTCGTATCCGGTAATTTCTCCTTCAAAAGAAACATCAGCGTCTCCGGTAACTAATTTCAATGGGGTTTGAGATTCAATCTTGTCTCTCAGGGCATCCGTGAATATTCCGCTTAAAGAGGGATTAATGATCCTGGCACGATTCTGAAAATAAGCGATTTTACATGTCTTTGTTTCATTCGAGATAGAAGCGCCTGTAGTAGAAATTGACAGGCTACATCCCGAGAGGATCATCAACGGCATCCATATAGTGAGATTACGTATGAATTTCAGCATGTTTATTCAATATTAAATTCTTTGATTTTTCGGTAGAGGGTTCTTTCTGAAATGCCCAGTTCCTGAGCCGCGTTTTTCCGTTTTCCCCCGTGTTTCTCAAGAGCCTTGCTGATGAGTTCTTTTTCCTTATCAGCCAGAGAAAGGGATTCTTCAATAAATTCTTCGGTGTCTTCAATGTCCGCGTTCAGATTAGCCGATTCGTCCATAACCGATGGGCCGTTTTTTCTGATATTGGGAGACCAGTCAGGGTTGCCTTTATATTCTCCCGATGCAGAATAAGGCGGAGTTTTGACGACCGGATGGACGGGCTCATAGGCGGTATCTGTGCTCTGGTATAATTTTCTGATCAGCAGGTCGTTTTCGCGTCCTCTTGCTGTATTTTCCGGACCTTTTTGCAGAATCTCCACCACCAGTTTTTTCAGATCGGTCATGTCTGCCTTCATGTCGAAAAGAATCTTATAGAGTATTTCCCTCTCTGAACCGAAGGTATTGGGTTCTTCTTTGTGGCTTACCACTGAAGGCAGTACGATCTCCGTATAATCAGGCAGGTATTTTTGAAATACAGAGGCGTCAATGTTCCTTTCTTTTTCAATGACAGAAATCTGTTCCGTAATATTTTTGAGTTGTCTGATATTCCCCGGCCAGTTATAGTTTTCCAGCAATCTCCGTCCTGCCTCATCCAGCTGAAGGGACGGCATTCGATATTTTTCCGCAAAATCATTGGCGAATTTTCTGAAAAGCAGATAAATATCTTCTCTTCTTTCTCGCAGCGCAGGAATAAAAATAGGCACCGTATTGAGCCGGTAATATAAATCTTCCCGAAATTTACCCGAGGCAATGGCTTTAGCGACGTTGACGTTTGTGGCTGCTACCACTCTGACATCTGTTTTCTGAATTTTTGAAGAACCGACTTTTATATATTCTCCTGTTTCCAACACACGGAGAAGTCTGACCTGCGTGGATAAAGGCAATTCGGCCACCTCATCAAGGAAAATGGTTCCTCCTCCGGCGACTTCAAAATATCCTTTTCTACTGTCTGTAGCTCCCGTAAAAGATCCTTTTTCATGTCCAAACAACTCCGAATCAATCGTTCCTTCAGGTATGGCTCCACAATTTACGGCAATATATGGACCGTGTTTCCGGGCGCTAAACTGGTGAATAATTTGCGGGAAATACTCTTTACCTACGCCACTTTCTCCGGTAACCAATACAGAAAGATCGGTCGGAGCTACCTGTACAGCAATATCAATGGCACGGTGCAGGGTAGGAGAGTTTCCTATGATGCCGAAACGTTGTTTGATGCTTTGAATATCCATATCGAAAAAATTTCAGTAATCAGGTATACGCATGACAAAATTACAAATCTTTGACAAAATGGCAATGAATAAATTTAAATACAGGATTAAATCTAAATAGTGTACCTTCGTCAAGATATCATAAACAGGCTATGGGAATACTGGTTATAGCAGCGACACCCGAAGAACTTGGCATTTGCAGGGACGCCGGTGCCTCTGTCGGAGTGGACTACAGGGTGACCGGGATCGGGTCTCCCTCTACAATATATTCCCTGATGCACCTTTTAAGCAATCCTGCATATCAATTTGTTGTTCAGGCCGGGATTGCCGGAAGTTATTCCGCTTCATTTCCTGTGGGAACCATTGCGGAAATTACCTCTGACTGTTTTGCGGATTTGGGCTATGACGACAGGGGTCATTTTGTGCCGGCTACCCGGGCAGGATGGATTGCTCCCGATCAGTATCCCTATTCCGGAGGATTTCTCCGGAACAGGCGTTGGTTTGCCAGCAAGAACATACCTGAAGCGAGGGGATTGACCGTCAATACGGTTTCCGGCAGTAAAGAAAGGATAGAACAGTTGACCTCTCTCTTTCACGGCGATCTGGAAACAATGGAAACTGCTGCCCTTTTCTGGGTTTGTCTTCGTAAAGGCATCCCTTTTGTCTCCCTCAGGGCTGTGTCTAATCTTGTGGAACCCCGCAATAAAGAGGCTTGGGATATTTCTGCCGCTTTGCAGAATCTTTCTGTTACTTTTGGAGAATTCTTCGGAGATCCTGATATTTGCTGCAAGTACATCACTCATTCTGATATATCATGAAGATAGCTCTTTATAGCAAGGCATTTCAAAAAGGATATGAGGTATCGGTGGGCTCTATTATGAATAAATTGCACCGGTGCGGAGCTGAAGTGCTGATATATGCTCCTTTTCGGGATTTTCTGGAAAGCAGCGGTCAGGTATATTCGTTTGATGCGGTCTATACGGGACATCATGATTTGCCCCGGGATGTGGATTTTTTGCTGAGTATCGGGGGTGATGGGACGTTGCTGTCTTCGGTATCTGTGGTCAGAGATTCCATGATACCGATTGCCGGAATTAATTCCGGGCGTTTGGGTTTTCTGTCCAGCATTTCTTCTTCCGGAGCAGAACGTTTGATTGACGATCTGCAGTCAGGTAATTATGTATATAGTGATCGTAGTTTGATACAACTTGACAATCCTTGGGGCATTTTTCAGAGTGACTTTAATTGTGCCCTGAATGAGGTGACCCTTCAGAAGCGGGGTACGCCACTGATGCTTACCCATGTATATTGTAATGGGGATTTTTTAAACACCTACTGGTCAGACGGATTGATTATTTCCACCCCGACGGGATCTACCGCCTATTCTATGAGTGTGGGAGGACCCGTCATTATGCCCCAGGCGGAAGCGTTCGTGATTTCTCCGATTTCTCCTCATAACCTGAACGTAAGGCCGATGGTTATTCCCAATGACTCGATTCTTGAGATGAAAACCGAGAGCAGAACCCAGCGGTTTATTACCACGATTGATACCCTTTCCGAAGAAACAGATTGCTCTCGTGAAATCAAACTGAGTCTTGCTCCTTTCCGGATTCGTTTGATAGAATCTTCACTGGGCTATTTTTCGACCCTCAGGGCAAAACTGATGTGGGGGGCAGATAAGAGGGTTCGGTAAGTTAATCCTTTATTCCAAAAATACAGGCTCAAAACAGTCAGGCAACAGGCCGGCTTGTTTTCCCAGCGTAAACAAGGAGGAAACCGCTTCCCTTCCGGTCTGATTCAGTCCGGTCGAAAATTTGTTGACGTATAAACCGATGTGTCGCTGACACACGCTTTGTTCCATACTTTGTGCGTGCTCACGGACAAAGTCTACCGAAGCTTCCGGATTTTGCATGGCAAAGACCACACTCTCCCGCATCAATTGGTTCAGTGATTTTTTTACAGCGTCTGGCAGATCTCGTTTAACGGCGATAGCTCCCAAAGGGATAGGAAGTCCGGTTTTTTCTTCCCATAATTTCCCCAGGTCCGAGATAAGTCTCAGGCCCCGTTTTTCATAGGTAAAACGGGTCTCATGGATCAGGACCCCGGCATCAGCCTCTCCTGAAAGAACCATTTCTTCGATGTCTGAGAAAAGCCCAATCTTTTTCTTCTTAATGCCGGGATAAAACACCGATAAAAGGGTATTGGCGGTAGTCCTCTCTCCCGGGATCACCACACAGAGATCCTGTACTTCATCGGGATATATCTTCAATCGGCTTATCAAAAGAGGCCCGTTGCCGTATCCCAATGCACTTCCGGCATCTAATAACTGATATTCGCGCGAGATAAAAGGATAAAAAGCATAACTAATTTTGCACAGGTCAGGTTCTCCTGTGGCGGCCAATAAATTCAGGTCTTCGATATCCTCCATCACGGAGGTAAATTCATATCCCCGGGTATCCACTCTGTGATGTACCAGGGCGTCAAACATGAATGTATCGTTTGGACAGGTTGAGAACCCAATGTTTAAGTGCATATCAAACTTCTGAAGAATTGAAATTGGTGATGATTGGCCGAAATTAACAAATAAAGTTTATACTTTCGCTGCGTAAACAATCATGATATCCATGACCAGACTCAGTGTAAACATCAATAAGATTGCCACCATCCGGAATGCGCGCGACGGAAATATTCCCGACGTAGTTTTTGCGGCAGTCCAATGTGAGAAATTCGGGGCTCAGGGCATTACGGTGCATCCCAGGCCTGATGAAAGACATATAAGGTATAAAGATGTTTATGATCTGAAGCCGGTCCTGACTACAGAGTTCAATATTGAAGGGAATCCCATTGAGAAATTTGTTTCTCTGGTTCTGGAGATCAAACCCGATCAGGTAACCCTTGTTCCCGATGCGTTGGATGCGATCACCTCCAATCATGGCTGGGATACGGTGTCAAATCGTTCCTTTTTGACTGATATTGTTGCTGTAATGCACGGAGCGGGAATCCGGACTTCTATTTTTGTTGATCCTGATTTGCAGATGATTGAAGGGGCAGCACTCACCGGTACCGACAGGGTTGAATTGTATACCGAACCTTATGCTTCTTTATATCCACAGGATCCGGCCCGGGCGGCAGCTCCTTTTGTGGCGTCTGCCGGTCTGGCCCGTTCACTGGGGATGGATGTCAATGCAGGTCATGACCTGAACCTGCAAAATCTGAATTTTCTGATCAAGTCTATTCCTTTTCTGGCGGAGGTTTCTATCGGGCATGCCCTGATTTCCGATGCCCTGTATCTTGGACTGGAAAAGACCATTGAGCAATATCTGAAAGCAATCTGTTAACCTGTTTTCTCAGGATTCTGTTATTAATTTGTTGTATGGAAAATATTTATCCGTTAAAGTTTAAACCTGTTTTAAAAGAACGCATATGGGCGGGATCTCAATTGTCGGATCTCTTAGGGAAAAAGCTTCCCGGAAACAAAAAATATGGAGAAAGCTGGGAAATATCGGGTGTGCAGGGTGATATCTCACGGGTCTCCAATGGTTTCCTGGCCGGGAACGATCTTCAGGAACTCATTGAAATATATATGGGAGATCTGGTAGGTGAAAGTATCTACGACCAGTTCGGAATAGAATTTCCCTTATTGATCAAGTTTATTGATGCGGCAGAACCTCTTTCGGTTCAGGTACATCCTGATGACGCCCTTGCCCGTAAACGCCATAATTCATACGGAAAGACGGAAATGTGGTATGTGATGCATGCCGCTCCCGAATCTGAAATGATTTCCGGATTTAATCAGCCGATGGATCAGCATCTGTATCGCCAGCACCTGAAGGAAAAAACACTGTCTTCTGTTCTCCATGCGGAAAAGGTAAGTGCAGGAGATGTCCTGTTTATTCCTGCCGGAAGAGTGCATGCTATCGGTGCAGGAATTATGGTGGCTGAAATTCAGCAGACATCCGATGTCACCTACCGGATATATGACTGGGACAGGGTGGATGCCTCGGGAAATTCCCGTGAACTGCATAGTGAACTGGCTGTGGATTGTATGGATTATTCAAAGACGGAAGGGAGTTGTAAAACTTCTTATCAACTGATGAAAAACAAGACTTCCGAGATTCTGACCTGTCCGTATTTTACCACTAATGTGCTGAGTTTTGATAAAACCATCGGAAAAGATTATTTTGATCTGGATAGTTTTGTCATTTACATCTGCCTGGAAGGAGATTTCCTTTTAAAGTATGAAGGAGGCAGTGAACAGGTTCATTGTGGCGAAACAATATTACTGCCTGCCATCATGGATCAGTTTACTCTCACTCCGAAGTCTTCTGCGAAATTGCTGGAGGTGTATATTCAACCCGGGAAATAACACTCCCCTGATGATTTGATCTTATGCTGATAAAGTCCGCTGAGTTTGTTAAGAGTAGTCCTGATCTGAAGCGTTGTCCTCCGGATAAACTACCCGAACTGGCTTTTATTGGGCGCTCGAATGTGGGAAAATCCTCATTGATTAATCTTCTGACCCGGAAGGACAATTTGGCAAAGACCTCTTCCACTCCCGGAAAAACCCGTTTCATCAATCATTTTCTGATTAACGACCAGTGGTATCTGGTGGATCTTCCGGGATACGGATATGCGAAAATTTCCCGGTCGTTACGCTCTGAGTTTAATAAGGCCTCCCTTGAGTATCTTGCCCGCAGAGAGACCCTTTATTGTGTTTTTGTTTTGATTGATGTGCGACTTGAGCCTCAGGCTATTGATATTCGTTTTCTAAACTGGCTGGGAGAACACGGGATTCCTTCTGCCATTCTTTTTACCAAATTGGATAAGGTTTCCGAAGCAGAGGCTAACCAAAATATCCGTCAGTTTTGTACGCGGTTATTAGAAACCTGGGAAACACTTCCTGCTTATTTTAAGACTTCTTCTGTAAAGAAAAAGGGTAGAGATGAAGTGCTTGAATTTATTGAAAAATGTTTGAATACAAGCGATTTAAAATAATTTAAGGATGTAATTTTCCTCTGTGTGCGGAATATTCCCAAAATAGAGTTAATTTTATCGCTTCAAAAGATAAACATTAACTAGTGTAGGTCATGAAAAAAATATTAAGTAGTTTATTGATTCTTGCTTCTCTGATCTTCTCGATGTCTTCCTGTACAAAAGACGAAGAGAGCGCTCCTGAAATGATTAGTTATGGAATCGTTATCGGAGATTATCCTGATGCTACTATTCTTACAGATGACGGATATACACTTGAGCCCACCGCGGCCACGATGCCTACCGGTTTAAGAGACGGGATGAGGGTGTTGCTGGACTATCTGGTCAAATATCAATATGATAACGGAAATCGGGGGATCGAAATATTGGATATCAGACAATTGTTGCTGATGGATCCGGTCGATCTTACCAATCCGGAAAATCCCGATACATACGGAGATGTTTCGGTTGTCGATTTTCAGTGGGGGCTGAGCGGGAGATATCTTAATATCATGGTTACATACACTTATGCTGCGGTAGACAAACATACCTTCGCCCTGGTTTTAAAAAGCTATGATGCCGCTACCAACACCTTAAACTATGAATTCAGACATACCTCGACAGATACTTCCGACTCATACACCGGAAATGAGCTCATCTCTTTTGATTTGGGTGATATTCTCCCTGTCGGGAAGACTTCCGTTAATTTTAAAATCCGTGTGAAAGGTTCAGGAGATGCTTATACCTATATTTCATCGGTTTATCCTTTCGTCGCTGAGGATTAAAACAGATGATGCGGTCACAGAATAAAGCGGGTTCATCCCGCTTTTTTTGTTTACCTTTGTTCTCCACAGGCCTCATATGATTTCATCTATGTTATTATTCCGGCAGTTTGATCAGTTTATCCGTAATAAAGGTCTTTTTGATCCGTCTGACCGGATACTGATTGCGGTGAGCGGGGGGATTGACTCCATGACTCTGCTGCATCTGATGGCTCATGCAGGTATTCCCGGAGCTGTGGCTCATTGCAATTTTTCATTGCGTGGATCGGAATCTGATGAGGATGAACGTTTTGTGGAGCGACAGGCAAAGCAGCTGGGATATTTTTTTCATACCATTCGTTTTGATACTTCACAGTATGCGCTGGATCATCATTGTTCCATCCAAATGGCGGCACGGGATCTTCGCTATGAATGGTTTGAACGTTTGAGAAAGGATCACGGGTATACCCTGATAGCACTGGCCCATAATCTGAATGACCGGATTGAAACTTTTTTTATTAATCTTTCCAGAGGGACCGGTATTGCGGGACTGGGAAGCATTAATCCGCGTCAGGGGGTACTTATTCGTCCTCTTCTTTTTGCCACCCGTGCCATGATTACCGATTATGCCCGGCAACAAGATATTGCTTTCAGGGAGGATTCGAGTAATCAGAAAGATGATTATACCCGGAATTATCTTCGTCACCATATACTTCCCGGGTTCAAAGACTATTTCCCTTCTTTTGAAGAGATTATGGCCGGCAATATGGATAAGTTTTCAGAGGTGGCATTGATATACAGGCATTCTGTCCGGGAAAATCTGGAACGGATGACAACCATGCATGGCCGTGTCATGCATTTAAACATTCAATCTTTGTTGCGTTTTCCTGCTCCGCAGGCCATCCTTTACGAATGGCTTAAACCCTGCGGATTTTCTAATCAAATTGCGGCTTCCGTATTGTCTGTGCTGGAGACAGACTCTGGTAAACAGTTTTTTAGCCCAACTCATCGCCTGGTTTGTGACAGGGGGGATCTTCTTCTGGAGGAACTAACCTCTTCGGAAAAGAAAGTATATTATATTGAAGAATCTGTTAAATCTTTAACAGATCCGGTTGCCCTGAAGTTTGCAGTATTTGAAAAAACTGAAAGTTTTCACCTGGAAGGAGATTCCCGGATAGCATGGCTGGATTATGAAACCTTGCAATTTCCTCTGATTTTAAGAAAATGGAGAAATGGAGATTACTTTTGTCCTCTCGGGATGAAATCATTGAAGAAAGTCAGTGATTTCTTTATCAATGAGAAGATGTCCATAATTGACAAGGAGAAAGTCTGGATCCTTTATTCCGGAGATGAAATTGTCTGGATTGTCGGAAGAAGGATAGATCATCGGTACAGAGTTACCCCGTCCACCCGGAAAGTCTTAAAGGTGGAGTTGGATACATTGCCGGAATCTGAAGGATAAAACTCCGGGTTATACAAACAATATGAGAAATTTTATCATTTTTATCAGTTTCTGCGGATTGCTTATGCAAGAGGCTTTTGCATCGTTTGATGATCATTTTGAAAACGCCACGCTTCGTTTTGATTTTTTCCTGTCCGGGAACAAAGTTTCTCAGCAGGCTATTTTTGAAAAAGCAATTCGTCAGGAGGGATGGTCAGGAAATCCGAATTCATGCATTCCCTCTTTTGATTATGGGGAATACTGCATTCAGGTCAGGAACGAGAAAGACGACCAGTTATTGTTTTCCAAAGGATTTTCTACCTTGTTTCAGGAATGGAGAACTACGCCCGAGGCCTCTCTGATACAAAAAACATCTCTTCAGACACAGCTGCTTCCCTTTCCGAAACACGCCGTCCGGATTGATATTCTGGAACGAAATCCGCAAACCCAGCAATTGAATCTGCTATTACGTTATCCGTTTGATCCCCATGATCAGTTTGTTGTAAAAGAAGCTCCTTTCCCTGCCTCCGTGACCTTGTTGCACGGAACCGGAGAAACGGCACATGCTGTGGATTTATCCTTTGTTGCCGAAGGCTATACGATAGAGGAGAAAGATAAATTTCTTTCGGATGTTTCCCGGTTAACGGATTGTTTGTTCAGAACATCTCCTTATAATATGCATAAGGAGTGTTTCAATGTCCGGGCTGTTTTTTCTCCCTCATTAGACCAGGGACCCGACATCCCGGGATCAGGCATCTGGAAAAGATCTTTGCTGGGATCTACCTTTGATACTTTTGGAACGGATCGTTATCTTACAGTTCCCGATGCATGGAGAGTGTGGGATGTATTATCGGGTGTGCCTTCTGATGTTGTGTATGTGCTTACCAATACCGATAAGTATGGCGGAGGGGGCATCTATAATTTTCTTTCGGTTGGGATTTCAGATCACGCTCAATCAGAATCGGTGTTTTTGCATGAGTTGGGGCATGGTTTTGCAGGACTGGGAGACGAGTATTATGAATCTTCGGTCAGCTATGAAGAATTTTATTCTTTGAAGGTAGAACCCTGGGAACCTAATATTACCACGCTTGTTGATTTTAACCGAAAATGGGCCGATATGCTTCCTGCCGGGATTCAGATTCCAACTCCTGTCGAAGCGGCATATAATCAGACCGTAGGTTTGTTTGAGGGAGGAGGTTATGTGGCTAAGGGGATCTTCAGGCCCTACGATCAATGCCGTATGCGGTCGAATAAATCTGATTTTTGCCCGGTATGCGTCAGAGCCATTGAAAAAATGATCAAATATTACTGCGAATAAATGGATTCAAAAACCATGGATCAGCCTGTTCAGGCTCATCAGCCCTGTATAGTTCTCAGAGGGATCAGGGTGAACAATCTGAAAAACATCAATGTCAGCATACCCAGAAACCGATTGGTGGTACTGAGCGGATTGAGCGGTTCAGGGAAGTCTTCTTTAGCCAGGGATACAATATACGCAGAAGGGCAGAGGCGTTATGTGGAAAGTTTGTCTGCTTATGCAAGACAATTCTTGGGAAGAATGAATAAGCCTGAGGTGGACTTTATATACGGCATTCCTCCGGCTATTGCCGTGGAGCAAAAGGTAAATACCCGCAATCCCCGTTCCACAGTGGGGACTTCTACAGAAATCTACGATTATCTTAAACTCTTATTTGCAAGGATAGGCATTACATATTCTCCGGTTTCAGGTGAGCCGGTGAAGAAAGAATCCGTGACAGATGTCATCCGATGGATTAATAATCATCCCGAAGGGACGGCTATGACCATTATGTACCCTATAAATTATACTTCTGCCGATTTCTTTAAGGCCAGGCTGGAGTTATTGCAGTCAGAGGGAGTCAGCCGCATTGAAATCAACGGGGTTCTGATGCGTACGGAGGAATTGCTGCAGGAGGCAGATACCTGTACAGAAATGGATATGTTATATGTGGTGCTTGACAGAATCCGCTCATCTGAAGACATAAACACTCTTGCCAGAATAGGAGATTCGGTACAGATAGCCTTTCGGGAAGGGTTAGGTCTTTGCGCCGTGAGGGTTATGGATGGAGATGATGCCGGAGATCTGCATCTTTTTTCCCATCGTTTTGAAAGAGACGGCATGTCGTTTGAAGAGCCCAATGAACACATGTTTAGTTTTAATAATCCTTTTGGCGCCTGCCCCCGCTGTGAAGGTTACGGTAAAATCATTGGCATAGACGAAGAGCTTGTGATCCCCGATAAGTCCCTTTCGGTTTTTGAAGGAGCTGTCGCATGCTGGAGAGGTGAAACCATGAGCCAGTACCGGGATGAATTGATTTTTGCCGCCGATCGTTTTGGCTTCCCTATTCATAAGCCCTATTTTGATCTTTCGGAAGAACAGAAAGAAACTTTATGGAAAGGGAATAAATTTTTTACCGGCATTCTTCCGTTTTTTAAATATCTGGATGATCATAAATATAAGATTCAGTACAGGGTGCTGGCTGCACGCTACAATGGAAAGACTATATGCCCCGAATGTAAAGGAGCCCGCTTAAGAAAAGAGGTGTCCTATATTAAAATTAACGGGAAAACCATTTCTGATCTGGTATTGATGTCTGTAAATACTCTGTCCGGATGGTTTTCTTCCTGGACCCCTGATGAACAGGAACTGAAAATTGCCGGCCGCATATTGACCGAGATTAAATCCAGACTGGGTTTTTTGCAACAGGTCGGATTGGGATATCTTACCCTGAACAGGCTTTCATCTTCTTTATCAGGCGGAGAATCGCAACGCATCAACCTGGCGACTTCTCTGGGAAGCACTTTGGTTGGTTCTCTTTATATACTGGATGAACCCAGCATCGGGCTTCATCCGAGAGATACAAAACAACTTATCGGAGTGCTGCATAGTTTAAAAGCATTGGGAAATACTGTTTTAGTGGTCGAGCATGATGAGGAAATCATCAAGGCTGCTGACTATCTGATTGATATTGGCCCTTATGCAGGAAGATTGGGGGGTGAAGTGGTTTTTGAGGGAAAACCCGGAGACCTTGACCCTACCGGAAAGAGTTTCACTGCCGCCTATATTTCCGGCATTCGTTCTATTGCAGTTCCTCCTGTCCGGAGATCCTGGACTAACCGGATTGAAATTAAGGGAGCTCGTGAAAATAATCTGAAACGGATTGATGTTACTTTCCCTCTGAATGTATTGTGTGTGGTTTCCGGAGTCAGTGGTTCCGGAAAGTCAACACTGGTGCGGGATATTCTTTATGCTTCGTTGAACAGGATCTTGACGGGATCCGGAGACCGGGCCGGGTCTTTCGACCGGATCTCCGGAGACATCAACAGCCTCTCCGGGGTGGAATTTGTGGATCAGAGTCCGCTGGCCCGGTCTTCAAGATCCAATCCGGTTACTTATAGCAAGGCCTATGACGAAATCCGGAAACTATGTGCAGAACAACCTCTTGCTAAAAGACATGATATAAGAGCTTCCCATTTTTCTTTTAATATGGAAGGGGGACGTTGTGAAGAGTGTCAGGGAGAAGGTTTTATCAGGGTCCCCATGCAATTTATGGCAGATGTGATGCTTCCCTGCGAACACTGTAAAGGGATGAAGTTTAAGGAAGATGTTCTTGAGGTTACCTACAATGGAAAGAATATTTATGATATTCTTGAAATGACCGTAGATGAAGCCATTGAATTCTTTTCCGTTAAAAAAAGTACGATAGAAAAAAGAATTGTAGAAAAACTTTCTCCATTGAAAGAGGTAGGGCTGGGTTACGTAAAACTGGGCCAATCTTCTTCAACACTCAGCGGAGGTGAAAGTCAGAGGGTTAAACTGGCTTTATTCCTTGGCCGGGAGAAAAATGTTCAACCTACCCTGTTTATTTTTGATGAACCGACTACCGGTTTGCATTTTCATGATATAGGGAAATTGCTGGATTCATTAAATGCGTTGATAGAAAGAGGACATAGCGTCATTATTATCGAACACAACCTGGATATTATTAAAAATGCCGACTGGGTGATTGATCTTGGCCCCGAAGGGGGTGATCTGGGTGGGAATCTCGTGTATGCAGGATCTCCGGAAGGTTTGGCGGGTTGTTTGGCCTCCTATACCGGAGTCTATTTGGCGCCAAAATTGCTGAATCGGAACTGATTTTTTCTCCGTGAAAAAAAATTTTCATTTATCTTCCGGGTTTGATTTGTAAAAACGTACAAAAAAACTTATATTTGTTTCGTGTCTGTTGTTTTTGTTTATCAAAACTCAATGGACAGCTCATTGTTTTATTGTACTTATTAATATGCCCCTATGGAAGAGTTGCCTATTTACCCTTTTTCTGAAGCGTTGCATCAGCGTATTCTTTCTGATTTAGAAATACTGATGAATAAAGAAAGGATCTATAAAGATCCCCTTCTTTCTTTGTTAAACCTGGCGCATCGCTTAAAAACCAATACGGCTTACCTGTCGAGAATTATTAATGACCGTTATCAGGTTAATTTCAGTACCTGGGTCAATCGCTACAGGATAGAGGAAGCCAAAAAACTCCTTGAGACCCGCGAATATTCGATCGAGAAGGTCGGACAGCTTTCGGGTTTTGGTTCAAAGAGTGTTTTCAATAAAGCTTTTAAGCTTTATCTCGGCACTACTCCGTCGAATTGGTTGAAAAACAATAAAGCATAAAAAAAGAGGGAGAAAATTTCTCCCTCTTTTTTTTATCATTTATTGTGAGGTTTTATTTCAACAAATAAGACCTATGAAAATTTCTTTTCCTGGATTCTGGCTTTTTTACCGGTAAGGTTACGCAGATAGAAGATCTTAGCTCTGCGGACTTTTCCGTGTTTGTTAACTTCAATTTTGTCAATGAAAGGAGAAGAAACAGGAATGATTCTTTCTACACCGACGCCACCGGACATTTTACGGACGGTAAAAGTGGCCGTATTACCCTCTCCCTTTCTCTGAATGACAACCCCGCGGAACTGCTGGATACGCTCCTTGTTTCCTTCTTTGATTTTATAGTGAACTGTGATGGTATCCCCGCTTCCAAATTCAGGAAACTGAGTTTCTGCAGCAAGGTGCGATTGCACAACTTTCATTAAGTTCATTGCTCTCTATGATTAATTTTATATTTACGTTCAGCTTTTTTCGGACAGCAAAATTACTATATTTTTTGAAAATAAAAACTTTAGCCACTGTTTATTCTTTTGGAGCCCTGATTTTTTCTCCATGATCTTCAACAATCTTGCGCAGCCAGAATTCCGGATAAGCCGGATGATCGGGAGATTCAGGCATGCCGTAGGCATTTCTTAAGAATTTTCCATTCTCTTCCTTCTTTACATTCCCATCCGCATACTTCACCATCAGATAACCATAGAGCTCTTTCCATCTTTTTACAGTGTATTCAGCTCTGGTAACGGAAAATTCCGTGAGAAAACCGCGGGCTGTTTCGGGATTATTTTTCATCAGGTCCATCGCGACGGCATCTATGGAGGGTATATAGTTTATGGATCCCAGTTCCAGCTCATCCATGACTTTTCGGATATCCGGCATCATGACATTATATTTAAGGTAGGCGAGATGTGCCACCCTGGTAAAGATCCAGAAGGCGGCGTCTTCACGATAAGTCAGCAGATCTCCGTTGCCCCGGGCATATGAGGCGGGGGTGGCAGTCGAAGAAGCATAGATAGGGGTAAGGCAGGAGGTTCC
>JAQVSH010000195.1 GCA_028700615.1 Bacteroidales bacterium | reverse complement strand
GTTGCCAAGAAATCCTCAAAAATTCACAAAGGCAACTTCTATCCCCGGATCTCCTCCATGAAGGAGGTGTATGCCAATGATAAGCAAAAACTGATAAAAAGCATTACGTTTTTAGTGGAAAAGTTCCGCTAAAATGAGATTTGAAGCATCGAAATATACTCTTTCAGATTTTTGACCTTAATGATCAGGCCATAGTTTATGAAATCGTTTATACCGATGGATTACTGACTATGTCTGGAAATATCCTCTTCCTGCGGGATCTTGATGGATAATATGAAGCCCGCAAAAGCATGTAATTGATTGCAAATAACTTAAAACTACTCAAAATGAAGAAAATTATATTCACCGCATCGGGTTTACTTTTTGCCGCTTCTATATACATAGGAATTAACATATACAAAGATTCCACTTCTTTTGATAATATAATGTTAGCCAATGTGGAAGCCATTGCGCAAACAGAACTACCAAATAATACAGGTCCAGCTGTTATGGTATATTGTGAGGAAGGTCCTATCCTGTATGGAAATTATTGTAAGGCTGAGGGTGGAAGTGGATGTCAGAACCTGCCATGCCAACGTGACGGTGGCTATATTCTAATCTGATCCAATTATGAAATGCAAATTATTAATAAATAATTCATGAATTTATGAAAGCATCCATCTGTATATCCCTTATGTTCGTTTTGCTTTTGACCTCGTGTAATGACCATAAAAAAAACAAAGTCGGACAGAAATTTAAATCCACTGTTTCACTTACTATCCCTTTACAAGAAACCAAAGATCATTTTGTGGGTCAGTATGTCGAAAATATTCAATACATAAAATTGGAAAATACAGAGGATGCTTTCTTTAATTCAATTAACAAATTGATTTTTAAAAATCAGAAATTTTATTTGTTCGAATTAATGGGTAGAAACAGGGTTCTGGTCTTCAATGAACAGGGACATTTTATGAATTCTGTAGGAACGATAGGTGGCGGGCCGGGTGAATATACACGATTACGCAATTTTACCGTATTCAACGATACGGTCTATTTATTAAATCGGGATAAAAAAGAATTATTGCTATATCATGACAACGGACAATACATAAAAACTGACCATATGCCATTTAGAGCCAGTGATATAGTCGTATTGGGCCGCGATAGGTATATGCTTGCATTAGATCCCATGGATCTGGAGGAGAATCAAATTCTTATTACTGACAACAGATTTCATGTGATCAGGACTCCAATACATTATTCAGACAACACAACTGATTTGCTGACCATCTCTATGCTAAAAGAAGTTCCAAATGCAATAGTATATCACAGACCCATTAATGATTCGATTTACATTTTTGATTATACCGGCGAGCTGACATCCATAGCTTGTATGGACTTTGGGAGTAAATCAGTACCGGCAGATATAAAAAATAACTTCACAGAAGTGATAAAAGATGCCAGATCAAACTATTCCAGATATGCACATATGAATCAAACGCCTCTTATAGTCAACAATTTTCTGATAGGAAATATTACCCAGAATAACTCACGATGGAGTATATTGATCAATATGAATACTAATCAAGGAATTACCAATCAATACAAAACCGGGAAGTATTTTGATGTTAGAAATATTTTCTCTCCGTTATGTAGTTTTGGAGATAATTTAGTGGTATCCCAATTAAGTCATGATTGGCTCGATCCTGACGCTTCATTGGATATAATTCCCGAAGACATACTTGATCATATCGCAGAGGGTGGATATGTTTTATGTATATATACTATTAACAATAAAAAATAAATACATGAACCGAATATTTTTTTTATTTATCCTATTAATATTTACCATAGCGTGCCAAAACGAAAAGCGTGATATTGAGAAAATCCTTTCTTATATGATAAATAAAGAGATCGTTTTCCCCAATACTATACAATCAAAAATTCTCGGGAGGGATACACTTACGGATATATTAAATCAACCGAACTATAAAATTATCACATATATAGATTCTATGGGATGCACTGATTGTCGACTCAATCTTTTTGAGTGGAGAGCTCGCATCAAAGAAATAGAAAAATGGAGTGTCCATGTTGACGTTATTTTTATTTTTCAACCAAGAGATGAAAAAGAATTGTTAATTACACTCAAGCACAATCAAATTGATTTCCCTGTATTTTACGATGGTTCTTTGGCTTTTGTTTCTCAAAATCAACTACCTATGGACACCCGATATAGTACATTTTTGGTAGATAGGGCTAATAGAATACGTTTGGTGGGCAATCCCCTTTATAATAGTAAAATGTGGGATATGTACAAAAATGTAGTAGAAAATGCCATGTAGTTCCTTTTCACGGTTAGAAACAAACTCATCCTGCGGGTGTTTGCCTGTGTGAACCCAACCAGGGAGTATAAAAAAATTATAACCCATGTGTTGCATAAACCGTTAGTCAGTGCTGCTCACTGACTAAAAGGAGGAGTGTTCTCGTTTTCTGCGAACGGAACGAGTTGAGCCGCCCCGCAGCGTAAATCCGCTGCCTGATCCCTCCGGATTCCAAACCTTTGTGCCTGCCTCATATGTACATTGAGACCCTGCAAGCACGGTAAAAAAACCGTTTTGTTTTTATAAAACATTATGCTATTTTTATTCAATAGAAATACTTTTTGCGTGCAAAGAAAGTTTTTTTGATGGGGTTGAAAAGCAAAAAGGCACTTTTTACTTTTATGCTTTGCTGAGTCCGTAGTTCAGTGATATAGAATGATCCGATTCTGTTTACAACAAAAACTAATCCCATCTGATGATGCAAAAAATAACAGGGTGTTTTTTAATAGTCTGTATCGTAGAGAGCCTTTTGCTCTCCTGTACCACACAATCGAATGATCCCTACATAGACTTATCCCAATCTGAACCACTGGATCATCCTGTGCTACTTTTTAGATTTAACAATAAAGTGCCAATAGATATTGCGGTAAAAGATTCGTTGGCGATTTTATTATTTTATAAAGAGGATACTTGCGGAGCAATTTATAATCTCAATACAAAAAAAAAGATCAGCTCTTTTGGAATTGTTGGGAATGGTCCGGGTGAAATTACGGGCATAAATTTTCTTGTAAATAAAAACGAAGCGCTCCAAAAGGATTCTATCTGTTTTTATGATATGAATCAAGGCAGATTGTTGGCGGCTTCTATACAACCAAACAATCATTTTGAGCTTCAGAACATCAGAAATTCCCCTAATGCTTTATATAGCAGCTATAATCAAAATATTGCAAATAATCTTATGGTTGCCAGAAGAGTAAGAGATGATGGATACATGTTT
Organism: Bacteroidales bacterium; assembly: GCA_028700615.1. Taxonomy (GTDB): domain Bacteria; phylum Bacteroidota; class Bacteroidia; order Bacteroidales; family UBA4181; genus JAQVSH01. The sequence continues at coordinate 1,157 of JAQVSH010000195.1, read as the reverse complement.
TTCATTTATAATATGGAAAATCAGGATATTAAAAATATTGAATATTATCCGAAAATTTCTAATCTCGATATTCGGGCAAGGAAAAGTACATATGCACCACGTCTTGCTTTAAATGAAGCTAAAGGAAAGATCATTGCGGGAATGTACTATTTAGATCTCATACACATATACAAGATCAATGGGGAACGGGAAAAAACGATTTATTTCTCCAAACAATGGATGCCTCCGGTAGAAAAAAATAAAATAGATTTTAGATCCAGATATACAGGATCAACCGGAATTTTTCCTACAGATAAATATTGTTACGTATTAAGAAGGCAACTATCGACGGTGAAGACAGCAAAAATTGTAAATACACATCTAATACAATTGGACTGGAATGGGAATCTGATTAAATCTTATGCATTGAAAGGTGATTTCGTTCCGGGGCTTTTCATCCATGAAGAACAAAATATCATGTATGCCATTCAGATAAACATCGAATCTGATAATGCTGAGTATTATGATGTTGTCAAATATGACTTAAAATGAATAAATTGCTCCGGACTGTTTTTCTCACCATCGTATCTTTCGCTGGTCTGACCAATTCAGCGCTTTCACAGATTACTCCGCAAGTTCTGCCGGCTTCTTGGGCCGAAAAGATTTATCTCCAGCCGGACAAAAAAATCTACACCAACGATCAAACCATCTGGTTTAAGGCCATCGTGACCAACGCCATTAACCATGCTCCCTCTACCGTGAGCCAGGTGCTGCACGTGGATTTAATCGGTCCGGATGAAAAAATCCTTGATTCAAAATTGATTAAACTGGACGATGGGATCGGAAGCGGAGACTTTGACCTGCTGAAAACCTACCGGGAAGGAACTTATCTTCTCCGGGCCTATACCCAATGGAATCGTAACTTTGGCCCCGACTTCTTTTTCTCCTCTTATCTCCGGATCTTTGACGCTTCCGGAAAGACAAAAGCTGATCCTTTCCGCGAAATTACCCTGAAAGAAGACAAAAACCACCAACTCAGCCTCCATGCCGCTCTTGACCCTCTGGCCATCGACAGTCTTCACAACAAAGATCTTACCCTGATCCTTACCTTCGATGATCACAAAGACACGCTGAGCCTTGAAGAAAACAAAAAAAATCAGTACCTCATCGATTATCCC
>JAQVSH010000194.1 GCA_028700615.1 Bacteroidales bacterium | reverse complement strand
CAAAATATATTCACTTCTTCAACCCATTCCGTAAACCTTTCTCCCAAATTCCAGAGTACAGCATACCGCAATACGGCCTCCCTGAGATGATCCCCATTGCGGTCAATCAACTCACAGGGAAATAAACTCATGCCCTTGCCAGGTTCTCCCCTGAATTATTCAAACCGATGAAAAAGCCCCTGGGTCAGCTTTCCCGGATAGGTCGATGCCGGAGAATGTTCAAACCGGTCGGTATCTTTAAACACAATCCCGGCTTCTGTAGTATTTGAAATCAAATAACGCAACTGAGGATTTTCAGCAGTCTCCAGATAACCCTGATAATCCCTGTAAGGATCCAGGCAACGATTTATGACATCTATACACTCTAACGTACGAACCGGTCGGCTGTTTTGAAGGCCTTTTAAGATCAGGGTGTATAGACCATTCTGTTCATTCAGTACATCAGACATTCCCCGATCTATAGGCTGAACCACAACAACCCCGGCATTAAAATTCAGGCTTTGATTCATACGGTAAACAATCCAGTCGGCAAAAGCCCTTAAAAAATTTCCTTCCCCAAATTGAATAATTTTCTCGGGGTGAAGAGTAGATATTTTAGTCTTTCTGTTTAGTAAATTCATGATCAAAAGATCTATTTTTCAAAAAATTACTTTTAAATCTTAAAAGAAAAAATCACGGGGGATTCATTAGCTTTGTAAAACTAATCATTTCTTTACTTCTATTCCCTACCCCTATGAAAGAGTTTTTAGACAAGGACTTTTTACTGGAAACGGATACAGCCCGCCGCTTATATCACGGCCATGCGGCAAAAATGCCGATTATTGACTACCATTGCCATCTTAATCCCAAACTCATCGCTGAAGATTATCGTTTCAGCGACCTTACCGAAGTCTGGCTCGGAGGGGATCATTACAAATGGAGGGCCATGAGGGCCAACGGGGTGGACGAATCCTATATCACCGGGGATCAGCCTTCTTTCGAAAAATTCAAAAAATGGGCGGAAACTCTTCCCTATACCATGCGCAATCCCCTATACCATTGGACACACCTGGAATTACGCCGTATTTTCGGGATAGAAGAAATTCTCCGTCCGGAAACAGCGGATAAAATATATCAACAAGCCACAGCCATGCTTCAGGAAAAGGAATTTTCCACACGGGGGCTGATGACAAGAATGCATGTGGAACTGGTATGCACTACCGATGACCCGACAGACTCCCTGGAATATCACCGGGCCATCCAGGAAAGCGGATTTTCTACCCGCGTCTTGCCCACCTGGAGACCCGATAAAGCCATGTCCATTGAAGATCCTGCCCTATACAATGATTACCTCGGAAAACTCGAAAAGGCTTCCAATATCAGTATTCATAAATATTCAGATCTCCTGTCCGCACTGCGCAACAGACATGACTTTTTTGCTGCTATGGGATGCAAACTTTCCGACCACGGGATAGAAACTTTCTATGCAGAGGACTATACCGAAACGGATATGAAAGACATTTTTGACAGAATCCGTCGCGGCAAATCTGTTTCCATGCAGGAAATCCTTCGTTTCCGTTCGGGAATGCTTTACGAATTTGGAGTCATGGACGCTGAAAAACAATGGGCACAGCAATTTCATATAGGCTGCATCCGCAACAACAATGAACGCATGTTCAAAACACTGGGGCCCGACACCGGCTTTGACGGAATCGGGGACTTTGAAATAGCCCGCGCCATGAACAAACTCTTCTCGCGTCTGGACAAAGCAGGAAAACTGGCCAAAACCATCCTATACAACCTTAATCCGCGGGATAACGAACTCATGATCACCAACGCATACAATTTCAATGACGGATCCATACCGGGGAAAATGCAATTTGGTTCCGGATGGTGGTTTCTGGATCAATTAAACGGCATGGAAAAGCAAATCAACGACTTATCTGTACTGGGATTATTGAGCCGCTTCGTGGGAATGATTACCGACTCCCGGAGCTTCCTCTCCTACCCCCGTCATGAATACTTCCGCAGAACTCTATGCAACCTGATCGGAAAAGACCTTGAAAACGGACAACTTCCATACAGCGAACTTCCCTTCCTAAACAAAATGGTCGAAAACATCGCTTACAATAATGCCAAAGAGTATTTTAGTTTTTGATGTCTTATTTGTAGTTAATGACAGTGTGGTCATCTTTTTCTATATTAATGACTTGTCCGGATTTTTAACCATAAATCGGTCATCTTCGGGTTAGAATAACACAATAAATCTGTTAAGAGTGAATAATGACTTACATCCAATGAGGTTAACTGAGTGGCAGAACCTCCATCCCCAAGTATACGTCCTCCACTCTCTGCCGTAGTCTGTTTAATATCATGTATATACATGGTTGATAAGCGTCATCGCATTAAGCACTGGATCCTCTTTTTTACAGCCAAAAGCAAGTAGCAGAATGGCAATAAGTACAAATGAAATACGAAAATTGGTTTTCATAAGATGCAACTTTTAAGTTGGGTTCCTTTTGAAAATTGCAATACTTCATTCGGTCTTCATAACGCAATGGCTTTCTTTGGAAATATTGGAAAATTGATTTATCATTACAAATAATTCCAAATTATTGAATAATTAGGAGATTTTAGCAATGATAGAGAAACCACCCAAAATTTACAGAAAGAATTTTTCAAAGGCAATTTCTATACTCGGAGATAAAGATTGTCGTGAGAAAATAAGAGCTATAAATAATAAATATCTTTACTGGGATAAGGTTAAGTATCAGATCCCATCTGATAAATTTTCCCCTATTGACCTATGGACTGCTGTTAAAATTTCCAGAAATATTGACTTTAAAACCCTTCGTTTTGGGAATTACAGCTTTTCATTTTCACAAACAGATTATATCCAGGAAATTTTACATGAATTCGATTTGTATATTGGAGGCAATCTTGGAACACAAAAGTTAATTCCGGAACAGGAAAAGAATAAATACCTGATCAGTTCTGTTATGGAAGAGGCAATTGCCTCTTCTCAAATGGAAGGAGCTGTAACCACACGGAAAAAGGCTAAAGAAATGCTTCGCAAAAACGATAAACCCAAAAGCAGATCTGAGCAAATGATTGTCAATAATTACCAGACAATTCAAAATATGGTTGAATGGAAATCTCAGCCACTTACCTTAGAAATGCTGCTTTCTATTCATAAAAAAATCACCAATAATACGCTGGAGAACAAAGAGGATGAAGGTCGATTCAGAAACACAAATGATATTTATGTGGTCAATCAGGTGGAAAGCGAGATTGTTCATACGCCGCCGGATTATTCAGAGATCCCGGAGTTAATGAGGCAAATCTGTGATTTCTACAATAATGACCAGCACGATTTTTTTATTCATCCGGTAATAAAAGGTATTATTTTGCATTTTATAATAGGTTATGTCCACCCGTTTGTGGATGGAAATGGAAGAACAGCCAGATCTCTTTTTTACTGTTATCTTTTATCCAAAGGCTATTGGTTAACAGAATATTTATCCATCTCGAGATTAATCATCAGAAGCAAAAATCAGTATGAGTCTGCCTATATCCATACCGAAAATGATGAAAATGACCTGACATATTTCATCTATTACAATTTGAAAACCATGGATCTGGCATATCAAGCTTTAAGAACATATATTCAAAGAAAAATTGATGAGAAAAAACAGATAACTAATTTTCAAAAAATCAAATTCATCAATGCCAGACAAGCCGAGATATTGAAATGGTTTTATGACGAACCTGATTTACTACTTACCGTAAAGGAAGCAGAAACCCGGCATTACGTGTCCAATCAGACTGCGAGAACTGACTTACAACAACTTATAAGATATGGCTTTGTTGAATTAATCCAACTGAACAAAAAGAAACAAGCCTTTGCACGAACCGTGGATTTTGAGCAAAAACTCTCCAAAGAGATTTCCCGTAAAAAATAATTTTCCACGAAAAAAAAGCTGCCCCTATTTTCAGGAACAGCCTTTGGTAACATAATTTCCGCTTTATTTTCTTATTTTTCAGCGCTTACATACGACGAAACCTGATCGGTTGGACCACTCACGTATTTTGGGTAGTTGGGATATGAGCACATCAAGTAACCCGCACCTTCCTGTTTTTCACTGATTTTGCCTTTCGGATCGATCACCAGGGTTTTTGCCGGTGCCTGATTGTTTTCAACCCAGTTGATAAGCAGGTTCATGTTGTCATCACCATTGGGCGACGGAACATTTTTAACCTCAACCGGTTTCCCTTCCCCATTTACTTTATAGGCTTTTCCAGATAAACCATGGCCGCCCTGTGGGACGACAAACAAACGGGCAAATTGATCCAGGGTGTTACGACCCATTTTATCCAAAACCGACTGATAATAATCTAACTGGGCTCCCGGGGATGCAACGTTATCCATGGTTCCAATGGTAACAATCATTTTCCCGCCGTTTTGGTAAAAAGCTGAAA
>JAQVSH010000013.1 GCA_028700615.1 Bacteroidales bacterium | reverse complement strand
TACATGATTCCGGTCCTTTTTCCTTTCCTGGTATTGCACTGGTATCCGAAAAGGAAGACGGAACCTTTCCGTTGGCGATCGTCTATACCCCTGATAGGGCTTTGTCTGGTTGTGGCCGATTTTCTCTATTTTTATGCGTTGTCTGATCCCCAGGCCCTGATTTCGATTGTCTCGGCAGTACGCCGGAGCAGCGCCATTGTCCCTTTTGTTGTCGGGGTGCTCTTTTTCCGGGAAAAGTGTTCTTATCATAAAGTCATAGCCCTGCTGGGTATGCTCTTGGGAATCTGTCTTATTGTGGCAGGGAGTTGATGATTTATAGGTTCTGAGCGACAGAAGTGTAAAACTTTATGTAAATTTGCAGTTCATAATTGTTTATCCTATTAAACGAATACACTATGGTCTCTTACAAAGAATTAGGTTTGGTAAACTCAAAAGAGCTTTTTGCCAAAGCAATCAAGGGCGGATATGCTATCCCGGCCTTCAATTTTAACAATATGGAACAGTTGCAGGCTATTATTGCAGCCTGTGTTGAGAAAAAGTCACCTGTTATTCTTCAGGTTTCCAGCGGTGCGCGTAAATATGCAAACCAGACCCTTTTGCGTTACATGGCTCAGGGAGCCGTTGAATATTCCAAAGAACTGGGATATGCTATTCCCATCGTATTGCATCTGGATCACGGCGATACTTTTGAACTTTGTAAATCCTGCATTGAGTTTGGATTTTCTTCCGTGATGATTGATGGGTCCCATCATCCATACGAAAAGAACGTAGAATTGACCCGACAGGTAGTGGAATACGCTCATAAATACGATGTTACGGTAGAAGGCGAACTTGGTGTTCTTGCCGGAATTGAAGATGATGTGGTAGCTGCTTCACACGTATATACTCAGCCCGAAGAAGTGGAAGATTTTCTCAAGAAGACCGGTGTGGATTCTCTGGCAATCTCCATTGGTACTTCCCACGGAGCTAATAAATTCAAACCCGCACAATGTACCCGCAATGCCGATGGTATTTTAGTTCCGCCTCCCTTGCGTTTTGACATTCTCGAAGAAATTGAAAAAAGAATCCCCGGATTCCCCATCGTATTGCACGGATCATCTTCCGTTCCTCAGGACAAAGTAGCCATCATTAATAAATACGGCGGAGCTCTTAAGGATGCCATCGGAATTCCCGAAGATCAGTTGCGTAGAGCTGCTTCGTCTGCTGTATGCAAAATCAATATTGACAGTGACGGTCGTCTGGCCATGACAGCTGCTGTTCGTGAGGTGTTTGCCAACAAACCTGAAGAATTTGATCCCCGTAAATACCTCGGACCTGCTCGTGATTCACTGAAAGAATTATACATGCACAAAGTTGTTGATGTATTAGGTAGTGCCGGAAAGGCTTGATAAATCATGGCAATCGTGTCTGATATTCTGATTACCGGTGCTAACGGACAATTAGGCAATGAATTTCGGGTTCTGGCGAAAGCCGAACCCGATTTTCATTTTCTCTTTACGGATGTGGATGAACTGAATATTACGGATCGTTCCGCGGTCATTTCATTTATGGATCAGTATAAACCCTCCGTGGTAGTGAATTGTGCGGCTTATACCGCAGTTGATAAAGCCGAATCCGAGCCTGAAAAAGCCCGTTTATTGAATGAAACTGCGGTTTCTCATTTGGTTGCCGGGGCGAAAGCCTGCGGAGCTACATTGATTCAAATCTCTACCGACTATGTTTTTGACGGAACTCAGAGCCATCCCTATCAGGAAAACGATCTGGTCTGTCCCGTTTCTGTCTATGGAAAGACAAAAGCCGACGGAGAAAAGGTTGCGCTTACTTATGACCGGACCCTCCTTGTCCGTACAGCCTGGCTTTATTCTTCTTTTGGCCATAATTTTCTAAAGAGCATGTTGCGCGTGGGGGCTGAAAAACTTTTTGTCAATGTGGTGGACGATCAGGTAGGGACTCCGACCTATGCAGCCGATCTGGCTGAAACCATTCTGAGTATGATCCGGTGTTCTCAATCAGGAGGGCTGCCCCGGGGAATTTACCATTATACCAATGAAGGCGTTTGCAGTTGGTATGACTTTGCCACTGAAATCATGCAAATGGCCGGATTTTCATGCAAGGTAAACCCGATACCCGGAATCCTGTATCCTACTCCGGTAAAACGTCCTTCATACAGCGTTCTGGATAAAAATAAAATCCGTAAAGCGCTGGATCTTGAGATTCCTCACTGGAAAGACGGGTTAATGCGTTGTATGCAAAAACTCCGGGGATAATCAGAGACCCTTTCAAAAAAATCTTTTTATTCAGTATATTTGATGGAAGAGCGGATTTCCGGCTTTTCTTCTTTGATCTCATTTAAATTACATTCCGATGAAAAACAGAACATTTGGTATTCTTTCATGGTTTATTCTGGTTCCCTTTCTTTTTGTGATGTGTACTCCGGCTCCCAAACCTACCGATCTTTTTAACGGAAAGGACTTAACCGGATGGGTCGCCTATACAGATCCTCTGGATAGTGCGGATAATTCACAGGTATTCAGTGTGAAAGATAGTGTTATTCACATCACCGGAGTTCCTGTGGGATATCTCAGAACCGAACAGGTCTATGCTGACTATACTTTTCATGCCGAATGGCGTTGGGTAGAAGCTCCGGCCAACAGCGGTCTGTTTCAGCGTATTCAGATGCCTGATCAAAAATTACCAAAATCCATAGAAGTGCAGTTGATGGCCGGTAGTGCAGGAGACTTTGTTATGCTGAGCGGCTCAAAAATCGCCGGACTTTCTGCAGAAGAAGCTGCAAAAGCATTTCCCATGCAGAGAAAAATGCAGGCATCTAACGAGAAGCCGGCAGGAGAGTGGAATACCGCCGATATTACCTGTAAAGGAGATTCTATCATAGTGTATATCAACGGTGTGCTTCAAAACAAAGCGGGAGGAGCGCCTGCGAGCGGTTATATAGGTTTGCAGAGTGAAGGGGGGCCTATTGAATTCCGTAATTTGAATATTACTTTTTTGAACCAATAATCAAAAAATTATGTCAAGCATTGAAACGGATCTTATAAAAAGTAAGGCCCAGGCATGGCTTTCACCTGATTTTGATCAGGATACCAGAGAAAAAGTCAGAGATCTGCTGGATTACCATATGGATGAATTGACCGAATGTTTTTATAAGGATCTTGAATTTGGAACCGGCGGGATTAGGGGTATTATGGGAGTGGGAACCAATCGCATGAATATCTATACCGTGGGGATGGCCACCCAGGGTTTGTGCAATTATCTCAGACAATGTTTTTCCTCCCTGCCGCTGATTAAAGTAGCCATTGCGCATGATTCAAGAAATAACAGCCGTTTATTTGCCCAATCCGCTGCCGGTATTTTCTCTGCCAATGGGATTGAAGTGTACTTATTTGAATCTTTACGTCCCACTCCTGAGCTTTCTTTTGCCATTCGTCATTACGGATGTCAGAGCGGTATTGTGGTCACCGCGTCTCATAATCCGAAAGAGTATAACGGGTATAAAGCCTATTGGGAGGACGGCGCACAGGTGATTGCTCCGCACGACAAAAATATTATCGCAGAAGTCGGAAAGATTACCTCGATTTCTCAGGTAAAATTTAACGGGCCTGAGAAAAACATAAAAACCATCGGAGAGGAAACCGACCGGATTTATACCGATGAAATTGTAAAGCTTTCCGTATCTCCGGAGGCTGTCAGAAGGCAAAAAGACCTGAAAATCGTATATACCCCTATTCACGGAACCGGGGTGAAACTGGTACCGATGGTCCTCAAAAAGATGGGCTTTACCAATATTATTGAGGTTCCGGAGCAAATGATTTCCGATGGGAATTTTCCAACAGTCAAATCTCCCAACCCTGAGGAACCGGCTGCATTGGAACTGGCTCTGCGCAAGGCAAGGGAGACCGATGCGGATATTGTCATGGGGACGGACCCCGATGCAGACAGAGTGGGTTTAGCTGTCAAAAACGGGGCGGGGGAATGGATGCTCCTGACGGGTAATCAGGCCGGGGCGATTCTGATTTATTATCTGGTGACCCGGTGGAAGGAAACCGGAAGAATCAAAGGATCGGAATATATTGTAAAAACCATTGTGACGACCGAATTGATTGCGGAAATAGCTAAACAGAACGGCGTTAAATATTTTGACTGTCTGACAGGTTTTAAGTGGATTGCGGACCTCATAGGGCGCTATGAGGGTACCATGAAATATATTGCCGGTGGAGAAGAAAGTTACGGATATTTGTGTGGGGAATTTGTTCGCGATAAAGACGCCGTGATGTCCTGCGCTCTCTTTGCTGAAGCAACCGCCTGGGCGAAAGACCGGGGGAAAACGCTTTATGATGTTCTGCTGGATATTTATGTTGAATACGGATTTTTCCTTGAGAGTGGCATTTCTCTGGTAAAAAACGGTAAATCGGGAGCCGAAGAGATCGAAGCGATGATGTCGGCTTATCGTTCCCATCCCGTAAAGGAAATTCAGGGTTCTCCTGTGGTAAAGGTGCTGGATTATCAGACTTCCGAATGGAAAGATCTTCAAACCGGTGCAACGGGGAAAATTGATCTTCCGAAATCAAATGTTCTTCAGTTTATTACGTTGGATGATACCAAAGTATCGATCCGGCCGTCAGGAACTGAACCAAAAATTAAGTATTATCTGGGCGTACGCGGTACTTTATCCCGGAAATCGGATTTTGACCGAATAAAGACACAACTGAATACTAAAATTCAGGAAATTATCACCGAGTTGAAGTTGAAATAGCGCCCCTTATTCCGAAAGAGGAAATCCTTCCGGTAATTTTGTATAGAGGCCTCCGCGTGGGGCTTCTTGCTTTAAGACCGATCCCGGCCGGCCTTTAAATGAAACCGAAGGTTCCGGTCCTGCGGGAAAAGATCCGTTGGCAATATAGTAAAGGGCTGCTCTCAAATTATCCTCTTCTACGCCGAAATCATGAAACAGATCATCTCCCCGGTTACTGTCGGGAAGCAGGCCTTCTGTGTAATTTCCTTCCCCGTTCTGGTTTTCGTTGAAGAAACAAATAGGCAGAAAAACATAATCGGGATTGTCATATTTATTTTTCGGGTACGCGAGTACGTACATACCATTGGGCTTTCCATAGGTGGTGTCTCCTATGCAAAATACACCTCCCGGAAATAGCGGGTCCATTCCGTTAATAATCGCTTCACTGGCTGAGGCGGTTTCATCGGAGGTCAAAACAAACAGCCTGGACAAATCAAGAGCCTGTGTATTTCTGCTGATGCGGTAACTGGCATCCCAGATACTATACCTGTCATTATGTGTTGTTTTATATAAAACCTGGTTATTGGCAGAAGCCGGAGCTAAGTATCCTGCCAGATATTGCATTACACTCATGTCTCCTCCACCGTTGTAACGGAGGTCCAACACCAGATCACCGACCCCTGCAAGTTCGGCAAAAGCGGCATCCAGTTCGTCCTGCATACTTTCGGTAAAACTCATATATATCATATATCCCACATTGTGGGGAAGACCTGGATACATGGCCGGAGTAATTACCTCGTTTTTCAGTACGGAAACTGTTTGAATTTCCCGGGCAGAGGTGGTAAAAGTCATCGACTGTCCCTTAGGATTAAGAAAAGTAAAGGAGTTGGTGGAATTTGACAATACATTGTTAAAGGTTCCGTTTCTGATCAGCGTTTCGACCGGAGTTCCGTTCAGATGGGTAAGCATACATCCCCGGGTGACGCCCTGTTCTGACATGGGAGAATTAGGATAGACAAAAGATACCCTGACCCCATAATCGTCATAGATTTCTATTGCCTGTTTCAGCTGAAACCCATAACTCTCATATACTCCTGTCTGCATTTCAATAAACTCCTTTCCGTTCATCATCCAGCTCCAGCGATCTTCATCTACCAAAAAATCCGTGAAGTAACTTTCTACGTCTTTATATTCAAGGGCTATCAGGTCCTGGGGTACTTCTTTATACCAGAAGTAGTAATCATTCATAATGGATTTTACATAGGCCTTTTCAACCTTGAGAGAATCGATAATGTTAGGATAGGAGATATCATCTGATTTACTGCAGGAGAATGCAACGGCCAGCATTGTGGCAAACAGCGGTGCGAAATATTTTATTTTATTCATTTTTATCATATTCGGTCTGTAAAGATAGGAATTCTTATAGAATATAATTTCCCCCGGTAATACATTGAGAAAGAACCTCCAGAATTTTTACTCTGGTCCTTAGTGTGGTAAGTTTTTGATTTGTAGGATCGGGATGGACCCGGTTAGAGAGAAATATATAAAGTAATCCGGTTTCCGGATCTGCCCACGTATAGGTTCCTGTAAACCCGGTGTGGCCAAAACTGGATAATGAAACGCAATCCTCACAGGTAGAATCTTCACCTTCGGAAGAAGGCTTGTCAAAACCCAGTCCCCTCCGGTTATGGTTCGTGCTGCAATACTGGCAGGCAGTAAAAAGAGCTACCGTACCTGAATCAAAGAATTTTTCTCCCCCGTAAGTTCCCTTGTTTAGATATAACTGCATTAATTTGGCAAGATCATTGGCCGTGGAAAACAGGCCGGCATGTCCGCTGACTCCTCCCATAAGGGAAGCAACCGGATCATGTACGGTTCCCTGGACTAATTGCCTTCTGAAAAAACGATCATTTTCCGTGGGAGCAATCTGCGCTTTCGGAAATTTTTTTAGGGGCAGATATCCCAGCGTAGTTGCACCCAGAGGTCCATACAGTTTTTTCTCCAAATATTTTTCAAAAGGCTCTTCGGTGATATTTTCAGCCATTTTCCAGAGATAAATAAAACCCAGATCGCTGTATAAATAAGTTTTAGTCCGGCGCATCGGGGCATCCGCAATCAATCTAAAGAGGGAGTCTCTGCAGGTTGCCGATGAAAAAAGATTATCCGCCACCTGATACGGGAAAAGATCAGAAGATCCGGATTGCAGCAAATCATCTTTGTACCGGGTTTGATTATTTCCCCAATACCTGGATTCCAGACGGATAGAATAACGGCTTGTATATCTTCTGTTAAAAAGTTTTTCATCAGGATTGACCGGTTCCATAACGGTCGGATAATAAGTAATCGAAGCCGGGAGTCCCGCCTGATGGGCCATGATTTCCTTCAGGGTCATGCTGTTTTTAGAGGTGGTGGTCAGTTCTGGAAGATACTCCGCCAGTTTTTTGTTAAGATCAATTTTCCCCTGATCATACAAAAACATCATGGCTGGGGTGGTTGCCGTGATTTTTGTCACAGAGGCCAGATCATACAAAATAGAATCCCTGACTTCCTGTCCTCCGGCATACTGGGTATATCCGTAACTTTTCATAAAAAACACCACTCCGTCTTTGGCCGCAAGTACCTGACAGCCCGGAAAGGCTCTTTCCTTCAAACCCTGCTTTACCAGAGAGTCGATGGCCAACAGACATTCCGGATTCACTCCGGCATTGAGAGGAACGGTATATTTTAATCTCACCGGATCGGGTGTCTTCAAGCCTGTTCCCTCGGGGAAATCCGGACCTCCTGAAACCGGAAGTTTTCCTTTGGCCGTGATGCCTCCGTAAATCAGCTGGGCGGCATAATCTCCGGCAATTGCAGTATCTTCATAAGCCACTACAATTGCTTTATACGATCCGGTATTTTTAAAATACCTTAGGGCATAGGGAGAAGCAAAAAGCGTCATAATCACATTGGTGGATTTAGAGAGCTTATCCGTCAGATCGATGACTGCAGAGGGAATTCCGTATTGCTTAGAAGAACTTAATGTGGTATTGTGAATGCCGATGATCACCCGGTCGTAGTTTTTGATCCTGTTGTAGAGGGCTTCTGTCTGAAGGGTTCCTGCCGGAAGATAAAAAAAGTCCGATTTTCCGTAATCCGATAACCTTCTTCCGAAACTATTTTTCGCTTTTACCCCGACCAGCAAAACCGCGGTTTTAAGTTCTCCCAGTTTTTTAAGCGGGAGGATCGTATCCGCATTTTGCACCAGGGTAAGAGAGTTTTCCACCAGTCTGTGATGAATGGCCTCCGCCTTGGGGTTGTTAACCAATCCCAGAATTTCACGGGCCGGAACCGGTTTGGGTTTCCGGGTTAATCCCACCCGTTCTTTGGCTGCCAGCACCATACGGCACGCCAGTTCGATCCGGTCTTCATCCAGAATGCCCTTTTTGATGGCTTCTTTAATTTTTTCGATGGTACGGCTTACATTGACAGGCATCAATAACACGGTAACGCCTGCTTTCAGCGCTTCAACCTCCAGATCCCCGCTTTGCAGGGTGTTGCTTACCCCTTTCATGTTCAGGGCATCGGTGTAGATCAGCCCGGTAAATCCCAGATCATTCCGGAGCAGACCGGTAATCATTTTAGTCGAAAGAGAAGCGGACAGGCCGGGTGTTGAATCCAATGCGGGTACGTGAAGATGGCCTACCATAACCCCGGTGGCTCCGTCTGCAATTAATTTTTTGAAAGGGTATAATTCTACCGAGTCCAGCCGGTTTCGGTTATGCTGAATTACCGGGAGGGCTTCATGAGAATCGGTTTCGGTATCTCCGTGTCCGGGAAAGTGCTTTACTGTGGTCAATAATCCTCCGGCATGCATTCCTGACATCAGTGCAGACGCTTTGGCGGCAACCCTTTTCGGATTTTCTCCAAAAGATCGGTAGTTAATGACCGGATTTTTTGGATTGTTGTTCACATCTGCCACCGGGGCAAAATTGATATGAATTCCCAGGTTCCTGAATTCACGCCCCATTTCTTCTCCCAGCAGAAAGAGGAGTGAATCCTCTTCCACAGCGCCCAGCATCATTTGATGTGGAAACCGGTCTACACTGTCCAGCCGCATAGACAGGCCCCATTCTCCGTCAATGGCGATCAGTAGAGGAGTTTTTGCTATGGACTGAAATTTATTGGTAATGACGGCCTGTCTTCCGGGACCACCCTGAAAGAAAATCACCCCGCCGGGATTAAAGTTCCGGATTGTGGCAGCCACTTTGTCAACCTGGGCCTGGGATTGATTAGAATAAGCAGGGATAATGATTAACTGAGCAATGCGTTGATTCTGGTTCAGAGACCGATATACTGAGTCTATCCAGGGGGTATGCAGGTCGGGAAACGAAGTATTGTCTGCTTTCAACGGCTGAAAGAAGACAAGAAAAAATGTGATAAGAACTCCGGGGTATACAAATTTGTTCATGAAAAAATCGTTAGAAGATATCCGGTTACCGATTTCTGTGCAGCATATTCCCCGCTCTCAGCAACAACATGACTGCTAATGGAAAAACCTCAACAGGAATGCGCTGTATGCTCAACCCTGCGGAAAAAATGAAGGCAATACCTAAAAATAAAGTAAACCGGGCGTAATGGATCTGAATGGGAGTGGGTTTTTTCCTGATAAAAAAAGCAAAAATCAGGTGCGTCGGAAAAGCCCACAGAATATTCATATTGTTTTGAGTGGCAAAATGACTCGAACCGAACCACATAAAAGCAATGACAATGCCGATTAAACCGATAATACCAAAACAAAGACGGTCAAACCACGGGTTGTAACGGGAAGTTTTGGCCTCACGAATTATCAGATAAACAGAGAATGCCAGCAGTATTAAGCTACACAACAATGGAGTATACCGGAAAAACGGTTTTGGTTGCACTGCTCCGGAAATGAGTTGATGCGTTGTGGCAACATAAGGATTTCCTCCTTTCCGGACGGTTTCTCCGATCCTTTGCATCAGCAGATCAGGCAGGAACATTTCCTGCTGCACATTGAGTTGCTGATCTGTATTAAATCCCAGAAGAATATTGATTCCCAGAGAGGTCCACGGATGATCCGACAAATCATTCTGAAGTCCCTTCCTCCAGGTGATTCCCAGTGGTTTGCCAAAATCCAGAGAGTCGGTACAGGCTTTGGCCAGCACATCTCTGACCCGGGTCGTGCAATTATCCCGGACAAAGTCATACAGATATCTTCTGTTCTCCGGAAGAAGATTTTCTTCCAGAAAAACCAGAACCTGTTCCCGTTCTTCAGGATTGAGAAGAAGTTCTTGTTCAAAAACATCCCGTTCCTCATAACGATAGGTGAATTCAAAATCTTCCCAGGTGCCGGCCGTCAGAAAGTAATTCAGGTATCCTCTTAGAAATTTCGGATAGAAGTCAGGCTCGTTAAAATCAAATGTGCCGTAATTATATACCCTGTCAATTCCCAGTACGGGATCACAGATGCGAATTGCTGTATGACCGAAGATGGAATACAATTCTGTACCCGGGCCGCAGGTGATCAGACTCACCCTGGATTCTCCGGATAAGAAGGCCGCAGATACTGTGGTCGGGAAACAGAAAACTATCCAAAATATCAGGATGAGGGTTGTTTTACGCATAGGCTACAGAATTTCAATCTGTGTACGGTTGATTACTTTCTCACAGTAATTACAGCGCACAGTCATGTCAGATCTGGACAACACATGAAATTTTGTGGTAATCTTTTCATGGTTGGTAATACATACGGGATTGGGGCATTTGATAATGCCTGAAATTTCGTCTTCCGGAATTTCCACCACCCGTTTTTCCACCACCTGATAATTACGGATAATATTCAATTTTGCCTGAGGCGCTACAAGGGCAATTTTATTCAGTTCACTGTTCTCAAAATATTTTCCCGCCACCTTAATAATGGCTTTACTTCCCAGTTTTTTACTCTCGAGATTTACCCCAAAGGTCATCTGACTATTCAACTTTTCAAGTTGGAGAATGGAAATTACAGCAAATAAGCTTGTGGATGGAATATGATCGATGACCGTGCCGTTTTCAATGGCATTTACCACCAGGTGTTTATCATCTCCTTTCATCTTTATCTGATTTATTTTCAACTATTTTAATCCAAGAATAGAGGCAATGATTGCCTGTCTGACATAGACTCCGTTTAATGCCTGGGTGAAATAATAGGCTTTTGGATTTTCATCCACATCGGGGTCTATTTCATTCACCCGCGGAAGCGGATGCAAAATTTTTACCGTATCCTTGCAGGAATCCAGTAGTGCATTTTTAAGCACATACACGTTTTTAACTTTTTCATATTCAAAAGGATCTGAAAATCTTTCCTTCTGAACTCTGGTCATATAGATAATATCTGCCTTAGGCAAAAAGGGTAAGAAATCGCGGTCTTCGACATACCGGATTCCCTGCCTGTCCAGCAGCATCTTGTACCCTGACGGCATCTGCAGTTCCGAAGGGGAGATAAAATAAAAAGTGGGATTAAAATCAGACATGGCCATCAGTAATGAGTGGACGGTTCTGCCGTATTTCAGATCCCCAATCATCAGAATATTCAGGCCATCCAGCCTGCCCTGCGTTTTTCTTATCGAGTATAAGTCAAGCAAGGTTTGAGATGGATGCTGATTGGCTCCGTCTCCGGCGTTAACCACCGGAATATTTGTAATCTCACTCGCGTATCGTGCCGCCCCTTCCATCGGATGTCGCATAATGATCATATCTACATAATTGCTGACCATTTTGATGGTGTCTTTCAGCGTTTCTCCCTTCGTGACACTGGAAGAAGAGGCATCGGCAAAGCCAATGATTCGGCCTCCCAGACGTTGTACCGCGGTTTCAAAGCTCAGCCGTGTTCTTGTGGAGGGCTCAAAAAATAGAGTGGCAATCAATTTATTGGTAAGAAGATTCTGGTTGGGATTTTTTTCAAACTCTGCCGCCAGATCTAAAATCCTCAGATACTCTTCTTTACTATAATCTGTGATCGAAATTAAACTTCTGTTTACCATAGAACAGTTCTTTACAATGTGGTTACTAAATTACTAAAAACCCTTTAACGTTATCGCCAATTTTGCTGAAGAGATTTTATTAATTTTAATTTTTCGCTGAAAGGGAAACGATTCCTTTTGCGGATTTTGATTTCCAGGGTACAATATATTCCCGACTCCATTTTGATCAGGTTCAGCCCGGCATCCTTAATCAGACGCATGACTTCATTCATTTGTTCATAGGGGAAAGAGATCTCGCAGGAATCATACACCAGACGGGTGACAATTTCCGCCTGTCTAAGGGCATCGGCAGCGGCCTCTTTATACGCTTCAACCAAACCTCCTGTTCCCAGAAGCACCCCTCCGAAATACCTCACCACAATGACCAATACATGGGTCACTCCGAAGGAATCTATCTGGCCCAGAATGGGTTTTCCGGCAGTTCCCGAAGGTTCCCCGTCATCATTAGCACGGGACAGATCTCCTTTGAGCCCCAGTTTATAAGCATAACAATGATGCCGGGCATCAAAATACTGTTTCTTTATTTCTTCAAGATGTTTTTTGATTTCCGCTTCGGACTGAACGGGATAGGCAAATGCCAGAAAACGGCTTCCTTTGCTGCGGAAAATCCCCTGCGAGGGCGCAGCCAACGTGGAGTAACTATCTTCAATACATTCAGCCATAATACTAAAAAAACAGGTTCCCGAATTTCGAAAACCTGTCCCTGTGGTTATACTTGTAATTTTTTAGAAATATCCTGTAGGATCATTCGGAAACGTTTATCGGTTTCCTGAAGATTCGTTACTGTTTTACAGGCATGCAATACAGTGGCATGATCCTTCCCCCCAATTTGTTGTCCGATAGACGCCAGAGATGTTTTGGTCAGATTTTTAGAAAAATACATGGCAATCTGACGGGCCTGGACGATTTCACGTTTTCGGGTAGCAGAGTGCAGTAATTCTATAGGAACATTCATATGCTCACAGACAATCCTTCCGATATAATCAATCGAAAGTTCAACCCGCACATTTTTAACCAGTTTGTCGACCACTTCGGTGGCAACCTCCATCGAAATAGATTTGCGGTTCAAAGTGGACTGAGCCAACAAAGAGATGAGAGCTCCCTCCAACTCCCTGACATTGGAGGTGATGTTTTGTGCAAGATAAGCGGCGACTTCATCCGGAAGTTCAATCCCGTCACGGTAGGCTTTTTTCTTAAGAATGGCTTCCCTGGTTTTAAAATCGGGAACAGACAATTCAGCGGAAAGCCCCCATTTAAAGCGGGAAATCAAACGCTGTTCCAGTCCCTGCAACTCTACGGGAGGTTTGTCTGAAGTCATAATCAACTGCTTCCCAACCTGGTGAAGATGGTTGAAGATATGAAAAAAGATTTCCTGAGTTCCGGGCTTGCCTGCCATTTCGTGAACATCATCAATAATCAGCAGATCAATCATCTGATAGAAATGCAGAAAATTGTTAATCTCATTTTTCAGCCTCGCATCCGTAAATTGCGTTTGAAATTTATTGGCTGTAATATAAAGGACTATTTTTTCCGGATACAGGGTCTTTACCTGGAGGCCGATGGCCTGTGCAATATGGGTTTTTCCTAATCCTGATTCCGAATAAATAAACAAGGGATTAAAAGCAGTACCCCCAGGGTGAGAACTCACGGCTAAACCGGCCGCTCTGGCTAAACGGTTGCACTCTCCTTCGATGAAATTATCAAAGGATTTATCAGGGTTCAGCTGAGGATCAATATTTAATTTTTGAATGCCGGGAATGACAAAAGGATTAAAGCTTCCTTTGGGGGTTTCCAAAGGAGGGGTCACGGCTTTATTGCTTAATTTCTGTGAACCGGCCCAGGGATAGGTTACTGCGCTTCCCCGGGTTTCTGCACCTGCGGATATCTGGGTGTTAGTATAATTTGAACGATCGACCACTACACTGTATTCCAGTTTAGCGTCTTCTCCCAATTCTTTTCTTAAAGTTTTTCTCAGTAAATCTATAAATTTCTCTTCCAAATATTCGTAGAAGAAAGGACTGGGTACCTGAATGGTAAGAATTTCATTTTCAAGACTGAGGGGAACAATGGGTTCAAACCAAGTCCGAAAACTCACAGCGGGGACATTATCCTTGATGACCTTTAAGCAATTGTTCCAGACTGAGTAGTGCTTCTGCATATTTCTGTGTGAAGAATCGAAGTAAAACAAAAAATCTTTCTAAACTTTTAACAAGATTATACAAAAAAGAGTTGAAAAAAAAGTGTTTTTAATATTGATTTTTTGAAACAATTATTATCCATCTGCTTATCAAAGGGTTATTCTTGAAATTTTTTTTAAAAAAATTAATGCGCTGATTTTCAGCGCATTATGCAGTATTACTTGACAGTCAAGGAATTGCTTCGACTGTTTTTTATTTCTTTTCTTCTTTTGTTTTATTTCCAAAAATGGAGAAGTGAACATACCGTTTGGGATTGCTTTTCAAATCCAGAAATAAACTGTCCAGATCGGAAATGGAACGGTTTAGATTTTGATATAAATCTTCGTTTACAGCCATTTGTCCCAATGAACCTTTCCCTTCGCGAATGTTTTTAAGTATTTCTTCAAGCTCCTTGAGTGTGTTTTCAGCCTTAGAGACGACCTCTCCAATGCGGGCCTGGGCCAATTCATCGCTCACTTTGGAAAAATTGCCCGTTATATTGGAAATATCCTCGTTGCTGTTCTTTAGATTTTCGCTGACAGAACGAAGATTCCCAAGAATATCAGCGATTTTGGCTTTCTCATTTTCCAGCAGCGACTCCATTTGATAAAGACTATCTTGGATGCTGGCTCTTGTCTCGGGATTCAGGGTTGCATGCACATCCTGCATCACAGAATCCATTGATTGCAGTAAGATTTCCGCTTTTACTTTAATAGGTTCCAGCATATTGATCGCCGTGGAGATCATATCAGGCTGAATGCCGCTCTGGAGCGTATCCTGCGATGAGGCAATCCGGGAGTCTTTCCCGATAACCACGGTCAGCGCTTTAGATCCCAATAAATCGGTGTTATAGATTTCAATTCTTGAATCAACAGGAATATTGTATTTGGCAGGAATTGCAAAAGCTACCAGAATCCGGCCGGGGTCGTTATCTATAAAATCAATCTGGGTTACCCTTCCGACTTTTAATCCGTTGATATATACATTGGAGGCCTGTTCCAGCCCTCCAATATTGGAAAACACGCCATAATAATCTTTATCGCTGGTCATCATGCTCTTTCCCTTGAGAAAATTGATGCCCCATACGGATAAGAGCAGAACAGCCAGAACAATGATTCCTATTTTATATTCTTTTGCCATAATTGAGATGATTAATTCACGGACGAAATTAACGCTTTATTTGGTTCAGAGCCTGCTGTACCGGGATGATTTTACCATTTGATGCAGCCGTAATAAATGCATCGGGGAACAAAGACCTGATTTCTTTGAGTTTTTTTTCTGCTTCCGCCATATCCCGGGTTTTTAAAACGCCGTATCGGTAATAATCGGAACTGGTGATGGTAACAATATCTTTTACCTTCTTAAAATTAGAAGAACCCGCAGGAATCGGACTTTTGGACGCCAGTACCTGAACATAAAGCCACGTGTCTGAATCAGAAATCTTTTCGATTTGTTTTTCAGCCTCTTGCTCTTTCGCTTGATTCGTAATCTGTTCCGGGACTTTTTCGGAAATATTGTCAGCAACCTTTACCGGTTCAGAGGTCGTTTTGATATTGCTTTTACTTAGAGGGGTTCGCTCCTCTACACTTTTTCTATATTGAGCAAATGCATTATAAATAGCTGCGGCAATCTTGATCTGACCGATTTCGCTCATCAGATATTTTTCTTCTGTGGCATTGGATATATATCCGATTTCGACCAGAATAGCAGGCATTGAAGTCCTGGCAAGCACCAGCAGTCCCAATTGCTTCACACCCCTGTCAGATAAAGGCGTGGCGGTTTTAAACATATTCTGTACCGATTCGGCCAGTTGAATGCTTTGGTTAAAATAGGCATTCTGCATGAGAGAAAACATAATATAGGACTCAGCAGATTTCGGATCAAATCCTTCATACCTTGTATTGTATCCTTCTTCCAGCAAAATGACTGAATTTTCCCGTTGAGCGACCTCCATGTTTGTATCGGTTTTAGCTACCCCCAGAACATAAGTTTCTGTCCCCCGCACTGCATTTTTGCTCGTGGCAATGCTATTGGCATGTATCGAAATAAAAACATCCGCATTGGCATTGTTTGCAATTTCGGCCCTTTTACTCAGTTCTACAAAGACATCTTTCTTTCGGGTATACACCACTTCAATATCAGGGGAATTTTTCTGAATATATGATCCGAGTTTCAGCGCAACACTTAATACGATATCTTTTTCTTTGGAACGGCTTCCGCTGGCCCCGGGATCTTTTCCACCATGACCTGCATCGATCACTACTTTACGGATTCCTGCCATATTTTGATCCTGAGCATAATTCTGAGAATAAGGCAGAATCATTGCAAAAACCAACAGGCAAAAGGCCGGAATGCATTTTCGAAGAGATCTCATCTTATCGAATCAAGAATTTTGTGTAGTTTTGGCCTTCATCAAAACAAGTCCATTTAGTCGCAAAAGTAGAGATTAAAATTGTATTTGAGAATTCAGTCTTCTTTTTTTGGAGTCGCGGTTTTAGCACTATTTACCTGTAGTCTTCACGCACAGGATATTACCGAGACCAGTCCGGCTTTTCCTCAAAAAGCCGATACCTCTGCCCGGAGGGGCCTTACCCCTCAAAATGCGGAAGGGTATCCTTTTGAGGTAAACTCACTTGACTTTCTTGTTGGTGATTCTCTGGAATTTGTGCGTGATGATTCTTTGAATTATACTCCGGGAGAGGCTCTGGTTTCTATGTCTCCGGATTCTGTCGCGATGAAAAATGATTCTCTCGCAGTGAAGAAAACCTCTTCTCCTTTTAAAACCAAAATCACCTACAATGCGGACTCTATTGTCATGTCCAATTCCACACGGAAAGCCTATTTGTATAAGAATGCCGTTTTGAAATACGGGGACATTCAGTTGAAAGGGGACTATATGGAACTGGATTCCGACAGAAAAACCGTCTATTCTACCGGATTGCCCGATTCTACCGGAAAAATGGCCGGTCTTCCGGTCTTTACCCAGGGAGAGGAAGAATTTGAGACCAAGAGCATGACCTATAATTTCAAGACGCGGCGGGGGGTCATTCATGAGGTTATTACAGAACAGAGCGGGGGATATCTGCACGCGGGGATTGCCAAACGGTATGACAATGGGCAGATTGATATTAAAAAGGGTAAGTTTACGACCTGCGAAAACGAACATCCTCATTTTTACCTGGCGCTGACCAAAGCCAAAGTGATTCCGAACAGCAAAACCATTACCGGGCCGGCCTATGTTGTTCTTGAAGATGTTCCTTTACCCATCGGGATTCCTTTTGGTTTTATTCCGACCATAAAAGATAACCGCCAGTCTGGAGTTTTGATTCCCACCTGGGGAGAAGAAGCCACCCGGGGGTTTAATCTGACCGGGGGTGGATATTATTTTGCATTGAGCCAGCATTTTGACCTGAAAACCACCTTTGATGTCTATTCAAAGGGAACCTGGGGCTTTGAAATGGCTTCTACTTACCTGCAACGATACAAATTCAGAGGCTCTTTTCAATCCCGTTTTTACAAAAATGTCAGTGGGGAACCCGGTTTGAATCAGACCAAAAGTACCAGCTATTCGCTGAAATGGTCTCATGCCATGGATTCCAAAGCCATACCCGGACAATCTTTTAATATTTCCGTTGACTTTAGTACCAATAAGTTTGATCAATTGCACAATTATACCAATACCACGCAATTGATGACCAATACCAAGCGATCCAGTATTGCTTATTCCAAAAACTGGACAAACAAACCTTTTCATTTTACCCCCAATGCAAATCACTCTCAGAGCTCTGGTTCCGATCAAATGGCCATCATGTTTCCCTCCCTGAATTTTACCGTGGACAGATAGAAT
>JAQVSH010000193.1 GCA_028700615.1 Bacteroidales bacterium | reverse complement strand
TTCCTCTGTCCGAGATGTTCGGTTATGTTACGGTATTGCGTACCATTACCTCCGGGAGAGCCACATCTACAATGGAGTTCTCTCATTATTCCCAGGTTTCTGACTCTATTGCCAAAGAGGTGATAGGTAAAGCCAAGGGACTTTCTGTTGATGAAGATTAAATAATATACAAGAATGAGCCAAAAGATCAGAATTAAGTTAAAATCCTACGATCACAATCTGGTGGATAAGTCGGCCGAAAAAATTATTAAGACCGTAAAAACTACCGGTGCTATCGTGAGCGGGCCGATTCCATTGCCTACTCATAAAAGAATTTTTACTGTTAACCGTTCGACCTTTGTGAACAAGAAATCCAGGGAACAGTTTCAGTTGAGTTCGTTTAAGAGGCTGATGGATATCTACAGTTCTACCCCCAGGACTATTGATGCTCTTATGAAGCTTGAACTTCCGAGCGGTGTTGAGGTAGAAATCAAGGTCTGAGGACTTTGATGAGAGAATAATTGGGATCATTTAGGGGTAAAAGCCTAACAAATCCATAGTGATAATTATTATAAAAGAGCAGTATTATGCCAGGATTAATTGGAAGAAAGGTCGGAATGACCTCGCTCTTCGATGTAAATGGGAAAAATGTCCCCTGTACAGTGATCGAAGCAGGTCCCTGTGTAGTCACCCAGATCAAGACAAAAGAAACGGACGGTTATGAAGCCGTTCAGATTGCTTTCGGAGACAAAAAGGAAAAGAGTACTTCAAAAGCAGAACTCGGCCATTTCAAAAAGGTCGGAACAACTCCCAAGGCTAAAGTGATTGAGCTTTCTCAGGAGGATCTTTCAGGTTATAAACTGGGAGATGTTCTTACTGTGGAAGCTTTACCTGTGGATACCCTTGTCGATGTGATCGGTATTTCTAAAGGTAAAGGTTTTCAGGGCGTTGTTAAACGTTACGGTTTCGGCGGTGTCGGTGGCACTACCCACGGTCAGAGTGACAGGCTCCGGGCTCCCGGTTCTATGGGTGCGTCTTCATGGCCTTCAAGAGTTTTTAAAGGAAAACGTCTTGCAGGCAGAATGGGGGGAGATCGTGTAAAGTTGGTCAATCTTCAGGTGATGAAAGTCATCGCTGAGAGTAATTTGGTGTTGGTAAAAGGGGCAGTTCCCGGAGCAAATGGTTCATTTTTAACAATTGAATACTAATGGAATTAGCTGTATATAATATTGAAGGGAAAGAAACCGGGAGAACTGTTGTTCTGAACGATGAACTTTTCGGCATTGAGCCCAATGATCATGCGATCTGGCTTGATGTAAAACAGTATCTGGCCAATGTTCGTCAGGGAACCGCGAAAACAAAAGGGAGATCTGAAGTGGCCTTAAGTACGCGTAAATTAAAGAAACAAAAAGGTACCGGCGGTGCCCGCGCAGGGAGTCTCAAGTCTCCTGTTTTTGTCGGAGGAGGTACTATGTTTGGTCCTAAACCGCGTAATTATTATTTCAAGATCAATAAACAGGTTAAGTTGCTTGCCCGTTTGTCTGCCATTGCATACAAGGCTAAGGAAAACAAAATAATCATCGTTGAAGATTTCAATCTGGAGGCTCCTAAGACCAGTGATTTTGTGAAAATCAATAATAATTTGCAAATCAGCGATAAAAAGTCGGTATTTGTTTTACCTGAAAGAAATATTAATCTATATTTGTCCTCTCGTAATTTACAAAGGGTTAGCCTTGCAACTATCTCTGACTTAAACACTTATAGTATCATGAATGCATCGGTGCTGGTGTTTTTTGAGAGTTCGGTAAACGCATTGCAATCTAATGCTAATTCATAAATCAGTTGACGATGGAAATTTTAATAAGACCGATAGTTACAGAAAAATTAACTGCTCAGGGGGAATCTCTGAATCGTTATGGGTTCATGGTAGATCCCAGAGCGAATAAGTTGCAGGTTAAGAAAGCGGTCGAGGAACTCTACGGAGTTACGGTTGATTCTGTAAACACCCTGAGTTATGCCGGTAAGGTTAGTTCGAGATTCACCAAGGCTGGTTATATCAAAGGAAGAAAAAACGCCTTTAAAAAGGCTATTATTACCCTGAAAGAGGGAGAAAAGATTGATTTTTATAGCAATATTTAATCACTATGGCGGTAAGAAAAATAAATCCCACAACGCCAGGACAGCGTCATAAAGTTGTCAGCGCGTTTGAAAATATTACCTGCGCTACGCCTGAGAAGTCATTATTGGCTCCCATCAAAAGTTCAGGTGGCCGTAATAATACCGGTAAGATGACCATGCGTTATATAGGCGGTGGTCGCAAACGCATGTATCGTATTATCGATTTTCTAAGATCTAAAGAAGGTGTGGCAACAGTAAAGACCATTGAGTATGATCCTAACCGGAATGCCCGTATTGCTTTAGTCTATTACCCTGATGGTGAAAAATGTTACATCATTGCACCCAACGGGTTAAAAGTAGATCAGAAAATTCAGTCAGGCGCCGGAGTTCCCCCCGAAATCGGGAATACATTGTTTCTGTCTGAAATTCCTCTGGGGACTATTATTCACAATATTGAACTTCGTCCTGAGCAGGGAGCCGTGATGGCACGCAGTGCCGGTGCATATGCCCAGCTTCTTTCCAGAGAAGGGAAATATGCCATCATTAAATTGCCTTCCGGAGAAACCCGTATGATTTTAACTACCTGCCGTGCTACCATCGGTTCTGTTTCCAATTCGGATCACTCCAATGAACAGTCCGGAAAAGCCGGACGCAGCAGATGGCTGGGTCGTCGTCCCCGCAACAGAGGGGTTGCCATGAACCCTGTCGATCATCCGATGGGTGGTGGTGAAGGAAAAGCCTCAGGGGGACATCCCCGTTCCAGGAAGGGTATTCCTGCTAAGGGTTATAGGACCAGAGCTCCGAAGAATCCTTCGAACAAGTATATTATCGAAAGAAGAAAGAAATAATCTGATAAAGGATAGCAGTTATGAGTCGTTCGCTAAAGAAAGGTCCCTTCATTGATTTCAAACTTGAGAAGAGAGTGATTGAAATGAATGCTGGTAATAAAAAAACTGTGATCAAGACTTGGTCTAGAAGGTCGATGATTTCTCCTGATTTTGTCGGTCATACCATCGCTGTTCACAATGGGAACAAATTTATTCCTGTATATGTGACTGAAAACATGGTTGGTCATAAGTTGGGTGAATTTTCTCCCACACGTACCTTCAGAGGTCATGCCGGGAACCGGAAAAAGTAATTTGAATGTTATTGTAACCCGATAAGAATAAGAATATATAGATATGGGTGCTAGAAAAAGAATTGCCGCAGATAAGGCAAAGGATCAGAAGAAAAATCTTGCTATTGCGATCCTTCGGAACTGTCCCACTTCTCCCAGAAAGATGAGATATGTTGTCGATATGATTCGGGGTCAGGAAGTTAATAGAGCTTTAGATATACTGAAGTTTAGTAACAAAGAGGTTGCAGAACGGGTTGAAAAACTCCTGTTGTCTGCTATTGCCAACTGGCAACAAAAGAATGCCGGTTCTCGCGTTGATGAAGAAAATCTCATCGTAAGTGAGGTAAAGGTAGATGGAGGTCGAATCATCAAACGGATGAGAACCGCTCCCCAGGGAAGAGCGTACCGGGTTCAGAAACGTTCGAACCATGTAACCCTGGTCGTTGACAGTGCAAAGAATGTTGAAACTCAAACAAAATAATTTTTAAATGGGACAGAAAGTAAATCCGATATCAAACAGGTTGGGTATTATCCGCGGATGGGACTCCAACTGGTACGGCGGGAAAGATTTTTCTTCCAAGTTAATCGAGGACACTAAAATCCGGGAGTATTTGAGTGCCCGTTTGGCCAAAGCCAGTATTTCCAAGATTATTATAGAAAGAACCCTGAAGCTGGTCACTGTTACTGTCAATACTGCCCGCCCCGGGATTATCATCGGGAAAGGAGGTCAGGAAGTTGACAAACTGAAAGAAGAGTTAAAGAAACTCACCAGTAAAGAAGTTCAGATTAATATATTTGAGGTAAAGCGGCCTGAGTTGGATGCTGTGATTGTTGCTAACAATATTGCCCGCCAGGTGGAAGGAAAAATTTCTTATCGCCGTGCCATAAAAATGGCCATCCAGTCTACCATCCGTATGGGAGCTGAAGGGATTAAGGTGATTATTTCCGGCCGTCTCGGAGGTGCAGAAATGGCCCGTTCTGAAATGTATAAAGAAGGTAGAATACCTTTGCATACTTTCCGTGCCGATATAGATTATGCTTTGGGCGAAGCGTTGACCAAAGTAGGTCTGTTGGGGGTTAAAGTCTGGATCTGCAATGGTCTGGTATACGGGAAACGGGATCTTGCTCCCAATGTAGGCGCAGCTTCCGCAAAACCGGGTAAGATGCCTCAGAGCAACGGAGGATTTAACAAGAAAAAAAGAAAATAAGGAATAAAGTGGACGTGAGTCCGGTATTGCGAATAGATTCTTATATACGTTAAAAATCTACTAGGA
>JAQVSH010000192.1 GCA_028700615.1 Bacteroidales bacterium | reverse complement strand
CGCATGGTATTGATCAAAAGAGTCCTTTTCTTAAAAGTCTCCTTTACCTGCGGATTTACGATCAGATCCACATAGCGTTGACGGTATCTTTGTTCGGGATCGGTAAATGCATCAAATATTTTGCCGTCTTTTTCCTTTACAATGGGCAATACTCTTAACGATTTGCTCAGTAATTTTAACTCGGTGACATGAATTGAAATTTCTCCCATCTGGGTAATAAAGACAAATCCTTTTACCCCGATGATATCGCCGATATCCAGAAGTTTTTTAAAAACGAGGTTATAACTGTTTTTATCTTCCCCGGGGCATAGATCATCACGTTTCAGATAAAGCTGGATCCTTCCTTTTTCATCCTGAAGTTCAGCAAAAGAAGCGCTGCCCATAATTCTCCGGCTCATCAGCCTTCCTGCAAGGGATACTTCCTGAAAATTTTTCAGTTCAGGATTGAATTGCTCAAGAATGGTGGCAGTGTCTGTATTAATAGGATATTCATCGGCCGGATAGGGTTCAATTCCGATTTTCCGCAGTTCCTCCATAGAGTTCCTGCGAAAAATTTCTTGTTCGTTTAGTTCAGGCATATTTTTCTATATTTCAAAAGAATTCCCGGCAAAGATATAAGTTTCCTGAAACATTCGTACCTGATCCAAAAACACCGGGTTAAAAATTGGTATTCATTGCCGCTACCGGATTCAGTCCGGAAGCACTCTTTGCAGGGATAAATCCCGCAATAATTCCGGCCGCTGCCGAGATGAGAATGCCTCTTATAATATTTGTCAGAGTCAGGGTAATGACAAATCCACTGTCCGCCAGTCCGGCCAAAATTTTTGTTCCTGCAAAAACCAGCAGCAGGCCGATCATCCCCCCGACAATACACAGAATCACCGATTCACAGAGAAATTCAAACAAGATACACCAGCTTTTGGCTCCGATGGCTTTCTGAATGCCAATAATACGGGTTCGCTCTTTGACAGAGACAAACATAATGTTGGCAATTCCGAATCCGCCCACAAGAATTGCAATGCCCCCGATCAATAGTCCGGCCAGATTGATCATGGAAAAGATCTTTTCCAGCTGTTGCATGAGCATACTTAATTGGTTGATGGAAAAATTGTCTTTTGCCAGGGGAGCAATCCTTCGGTCAGAACGCATGACCATCCTTAATTCTTCTTTTACCTCCTTCAGCTCCACTCCGGGCTTTGCCCTCACTCCGATCACTGTACCCACGTTGTTGCTTTTGAGATCAAAGATATTTTTTCCGTAACCGTACGAAATAATATAACAATCATCTACTCCGGTGGACACCAGGCCATCTCCTTCTTTGGCAAAAACACCGATTACAGTTGTCCTTTTGCCGTTCATTTTCAATGTTTTACCCAGTGGATTCTCGTTTCCGAATAATTCTTCTGCCGTGGTAGCTCCGATTAAACACAAAGGAGTTCCCAATAGATTTTCCGATGGGGTGAAATTCCTTCCCCTGCCGATTTCCAATTGATAGATTTCCAAAAAATCTTCAGAAATCATCCAGACGCTAATATTATTAAGGATCTTGTTTTTACCGGCCCGGTGGTAAGCTATCTGCGCTCTGGTTTCTGCCATAAATCCGGAATGTTGTATTGTCTTCATCCTCTCATGCAGCGCCATATATTCATCATAAGAAGGTTGCGGCCTGTTGGCATAGTCCCACCAGTTAGACTCGCCGTCAAAGGTCCAGGGATATTTCTCAACAAAGAGATTATCAGAACCCAGAATAGACACTCCTGTACGAATACTGCCTTCCAGAGCATCCAGTACGGTGAATACCGTAATGATGGAAAAAATCCCGATGGCAATTCCCAAAAGGCTCAGAAAAGTCCGAAGTCTGTTGGCGGCAATGGAATGCAATGCCATAAATATACTTTCTTTCAATAATCGGATCAATAGTATCATGGCCCCGGGGAAATATTTTGGATTCGATTTACAAAGGTGCGAAAAATACTTAATTCTCTTCTATGAAGATCATCAAACTCCTTTTTTTTTTGTATTTTTGCCACGTTTTTATTTAATTGATCATGAGTGAAATAAAGAAAATAAAATCCGCACTGATTTCTGTATATCATAAAGATAACCTGGAGGAAATTGTAAAGAAACTCCATGAATTGGGTGTGGTACTGTATTCTACGGGGGGAACCAAAGATTTTTTGGATGCATTGAATATTCCCGTAACGGCAGTGGAAGATCTGACCAAGTATCCTTCTATTTTCGGAGGAAGGGTAAAAACGCTTCATCCTAAAATTTTCGGAGGCATTCTGAATCGCCGCGATCATTCCGGCGACAGGGCTGAAGCACAAACCTATGCAATACCCGATATAGATCTGGTCATTGTTGATTTATACCCTTTCGAAGAAACAGTTCTCTCGGGAGCCGATGATGATGCAATTGTTGAAAAAATAGATATCGGGGGGATCTCTCTGATCCGTGCTGCTGCCAAAAATCATAAAGACGTGGTGATTGTCCCTTCCAAAGAGGAATACCTGCCGCTGCTTACACTGCTCAAAGAGAAAAACGGGGAAACTTCTCTGGAAGACCGCCGTTGGTTTGCTAACCGTGCCTTTGCGGTTTCTTCCCATTACGATACCGCTATCTTTAATTATTTTAACCGGGGCATTGATGAGCCTGTTTTCAGGAGCAGCTTTGCTCAGGGAAAATCACTTCGTTACGGGGAAAATCCTCATCAGAAAGGATGGTTTTTTGGAGATTTTGATGCCATGTTTGATCAGCTCCACGGGAAAGAGATTTCTTATAACAATCTTTCGGATATGGATGCTGCGGTCTCTCTGATTTCGGAATTTCAGGATCCCGCCTTTGCCATTTTAAAGCATAATAATGCTTGTGGGATGGCGGTTGCAGCCACTCTGCCCGAGGCATGGAAACGCACTCTGGCCGGTGATCCGGTTTCTGCATTCGGAGGCGTGGTGATTACCAACAGGGGAATTGATCCGGAAACAGCGGAAGAAATCAATAAGTTATTTTTTGAATTGATTATTGCACCGTCTTATGCTCCCGAAGCCCTGAATTTGCTCAAATCTAAAAAGAACAGGATTATTTTGGTCCGTAAACCTGTCGCTATTTCTTCACGTCAATTCCGTTCTCTGCTGAACGGGGCCGTGATGCAGGATAAGGATTTATCTGTGGAAACTGTGGATTCTTTGACTTATGTTACAAAGGTCAAACCTTCCGCGAAAGAAATTCAGGATTTATTGTTTGCCAATATTCTGGTGAAACATACCAAGTCCAATGCTATTGTACTGGCAAAAGATGGACAACTGATCGGAAGCGGGGTCGGACAGACTTCCAGAGTCGATGCTTTACGCCATGCCATTGAAAAAGCCCGGGCTTTCGGTTTTTCTACTGAAGGGGCGGTGATGTCCAGTGATGCTTATTTCCCTTTTCCCGACTGTGTCGAGATTGCCGATAAGGCGGGAATCAGGGCGATCATTCAACCTGGAGGTTCAGTGCGTGATGCTGAGTCTGTTTCCTATTGTGATCAGCATGGTTTAGCTATGGTATTTACGGGAGTTCGTCATTTTAAACATTAATATTTTTATTTATGGGGTTGTTTTCTTTTACTCAGGAGCTCGCGATAGATCTTGGAACGGCTAATACTATAATTATATATAACGACAAGGTAGTGGTTGACGAACCCTCCATCGTGGCGATAGAGCTGCCCTCGGGTAAGATGATTGCCGTGGGGGAAAAAGCCCGGCAGATGCACGGGAAAACGCATGACAATATCCGTACGATCCGTCCATTGAGAGACGGCGTGATTGCCGACTTCAATGCGGCAGAAATGATGATCCGTGGAATGATAAAAATGATCAGCGGTAAGAATCGTATGTTTGCTTCTTCCCTGAAAATTGTGATCTGCATTCCTTCCGGAAGCACTGAAGTCGAAATGCGTGCGGTAAGGGATTCTTCCGAACATGCCGGCGGCCGCGAAGTCTATATGATTTATGAGCCCATGGCTGCAGCTATTGGAATCGGGATTGATGTGGAGGCTCCCGAGGGAAATATGGTTGTGGATATCGGAGGAGGAACCACTGAAGTGGCTGTGATTGCCCTCGGAGGAATTGTTTGCAACCGCTCCATCCGTGTTGCCGGGGATGTATTTACCTCGGATATTATGACCTATATGCGTCATCAGCATAATATAAAGATCGGCGAAAGAACAGCCGAGGAAATAAAAATTCAGGTAGGAGCGGCTTTGCCCGAACTGGAGACTCCTCCTGCTGATTTTGTGGTCAGAGGTCCTAACCTGATGACTGCGCTTCCGATTGAAGTCCCGGTGTCTTATCAGGAGATAGCCCATAGTCTGGATAAGTCTATCGCTAAGGTTGAGGCTGCGGTTTTGGGAGTGCTGGAACAAACTCCGCCTGAATTGTATGCGGATATTGTTACTAAAGGAGCCTATCTGACAGGGGGCGGTGCTCTTCTGAGAGGATTGGACAGACGTTTATCAGAAAAATTGAAT
>JAQVSH010000191.1 GCA_028700615.1 Bacteroidales bacterium | reverse complement strand
GAACCGGGCAGCCTCTGCAAAAACCGGAAATCTAAAACCGGATTCTCTCCATCCCTGGGTTTATGGAGGGAATATTAAACTAAGCGCTTCTCAGGCTTCTTTTACAGACTGGGCCTCCGGAGGAGAAAACTCGGCAGCGGGATCTATCACAGCAGATATATACTGGAATTACGGTAAAGGAAAGGTCACTTGGTTTAATTACTTCTACGGGACTTACGGCCAGATTTTTCGGAAAGAAATCTCGACCAAGCTGGATGACCTCTTTGAATTTACCACAAAGCTTGATCAGGAACTTTCTAAAAAGCTATACCTTTCCCAAGCAATCAATTTCCGCTCTCAGTTTGCCGACGGATACAGCTATGGGGCTGATACTATCAAGGTCTCCGATATATTTGCCCCGGCCTATCTTTATATTAAGATCGGTCTGGATTATAAACCCACCGAAGGAATTTCCGTGGTGTGCTCTCCGCTCATGGGAAAAGGGACTTTTGTCCTCAGCGACGATATGTCCATCCGGAAAAGATATGGGATGGAACAACTCACAAGTCAGGAAGGAACTTCTTATTATGATAATAAGAAATACGAATTCGGTGGAGGGGTTACTTTCTCACTCAACCGCAATCTGGCTAAAAACATTAAGGTTACCTCAACCTGTGATATGTTCTCCAATTATTTAAATTCTCCGGAAAACATCAATGTGGACTGGAGATTAAAATTTGACTTTACGGTAAATCGGTTTATTGCTGCCGATCTCAGTTTCCGCGGAATCTATGATCCCAATATTATTGTAGATGGGAAAGGCCCCAGATTTCAGATTATGCAAACGATGAGCGTCGGATTCACTTATAATCTTGAACCTGGTAAGGGATGGTTTTCCAAAAAAGAGAACAAGGAGAAAAAGCCCTAAAGACGCTGTTTCCTGTTTTCCATATATTTGACATTGAGTAAGGCGAGCAGGTTGCTAAAGGTGGATAAAGACTCCATCGTTTCCTGAGAAACCTCACGATGCTGAAGCCGCATCATCAAAAGTCCATATAAACCATTCAGACACACTTCAATTTCACACATGGACGGATCTCCGATCCGTTGTTTCAACATTTGGATATGGGGTTTTGCCCAGTGATACTGTTCAAGATAAAGTTCTTCCTGTAAATCATTAATCAGCGTCAGATGAAGATCATTGAGCTGTAGCACCAAATCCTGAAGAAATTCCATATGCCCGCCCTGCATGAGTTCCTCACGCTGCATGGTACCAACCCATTTCTCATACCAACCCTCCATAGCTTTTTGCTGAGATGCTTCAAGTGAGAACTTATCAATGATAGACTCCCGGATCAAGACCATATCGAATGCATTTGCCCTGATCAGATCCTCTATCTGCCACATATAGAGGACATATTCAATAATATTTGTTTTGAGTTTTTCTGCAGCAATGAGCATCGTCTCAACATTCAGGATTCATTAATCGATCAATATCTCTGCGTTCCTTTTTAGTGGGACGGCCCGTTCCATGTTCCCGATAAGAAAAGGCAGTCTGTTTTGCCACTATATTTTTATCAATTTCTTCCTGTGGAGTTTCATCCAAAAGATATTGGGGCACCAAAGCGGCGGAGACCCTGTTCCCAAGAAGGGCAAGGACTTTGTATGAATAATGAACCGGCGGTTTTCTAATCTCAAGAACATCGCCCACCTTCACAATCCGGGAGGGTTTTACAGTGGTTCCGTTAACTAATACACGGGCAAGATCACACGCTTCAGCCGCCTGAACCCTGGTCTTATAGATTCTGACAGCCCACAGATATTTGTCCATTCTGACCGCCTGCAATGCTTCTCCCATCTTACTTGTTGTTAAAGAGATTCATGGTTTTCTGCACTCCCTGAAGCGCAAAACTCTGAATGATTTCTCCGGCCTTTCCGATTCTCTCACCCAAAAGATCCGCTTCATCCTTTTCCCAGGTACTCAATACAAAATCTATCTGAGCTCCTTTGGGAAACCGACTCCCAATACCAAAACGAAGCCTTGCATATTGTTGTGTACCCAGCACGGCATCTATATTCTTCAAACCATTATGGCCTCCGTCACTTCCGAAAGGCCGCAAGCGAAGAGATCCAAAGGGCAAAGCCAAATCATCCGACACCACCAACAGATTTTCCAGAGGAATATTTTCCTTCTGAAGCCAGTAATTAACGGCCTTTCCGCTCAGGTTGACAAAGGTATTGGGTTTGAGCAAAATCAATGTCCTTCCCTTTAATTTAAAGGTAGCCAGAGATCCGTATCGCATTTCCTCAAAAACAACATTGGATGCCTTCCAGGCATCCAATATGTTAAATCCTATGTTGTGACGAGTATTCCGATATTCCTCTCCGATATTTCCAAGTCCGGTAATCAAATACTTCATGGTCTGATCAGAAACAGGAGAAAATCGTCCGGGAAAAAGACGATCTATCCAAAACATTAAGCCTCAGCAGATCCTCCTCCTTCGGGAGCAGCAGATTTGGAAGCCCTGGTAGATCTGACTGAAACAATGGGAGTAGCTTCTGTTTCCAGAACTTTTATTCCCTGCAGATTCAAATCACCGCAACGAATAGATTTTTCCAAAGCCAGATTGGTAATATCCACAGGAACTTCAGCCGGGATATCTTTAGGCAAACCTTTCAGTTTTATTTTTCTTCTTTCGAGAATCAATTTACCCCCTTCTTTAACCCCAATGGAAAGGCCTGTAATTTTAACAGGAATATCCACCGTGACATCCTTATCCTCAAAAACCTGCATAAAATCAGCATGAAGAACTCTGTCGGAAACCGGATGAAACTGGATATCCTTCAGCATGGCACGATAAGTATTCCCTCCGACCTGAAGATCAGTAAAATATGTAAAAGGCGTGTCCAGAATTAAACGAAATTCGGATTCCTCAACAGAAAACAACAGGTTTTCCTTTCCCCCGTATAACACACAGGGGACCATTTTTTCAATCCTCAATTGCTTATTTGGTGTCTTACCTGTCTTTTCTCTGGGAGTACCCTTAAATGCTATTGTTTCCATTGAAATACTTGATATTGATTTTTTAATTTAGGGTGCAAATATACATTTATTTTTCAAATATATACCCGACCAAAACAAATTTACAGTTCAAAATACACTTACATCACAAAACTTGAACTGATCGATTGATAATTATAAATTTTATTGATCACATCCGCAAAAAAATCAGCCACAGAAAGCACTTTAATCTTGGAGGACGGCGTCCTCAGAGGAATGGTATCGGTTACCACCAGCTCGGTTAAAGGAGATTTCTCAATTCTTTCTATCGCAGGACCGGACAAAACCGGATGGGTACAAATCGCTCTCACCGATTTTGCTCCAAGATCCATCATCAGCTGAGCGCAGAGAGTCATGGTTCCGGCAGTATCCACCATATCATCGAGGATAACCACATCCTTGCCCTCCACTTCTCCAATGACCTTCATTTCACTGACCACATTGGCTTTCTTTCTGACTTTGTAACAGATCACCATCTCCGAATTGAGAAAACGCGCATAGGCATTGGCTCTCTTAGCCCCACCCATATCAGGCGCAGCTACAACCATATTATCCATTTGCAGAGACTTCAGATAAGGAATAAAAACAGCCGATGCATACATATGATCTACCGGAATATCAAAAAATCCCTGAATCTGATCGGCATGCAAGTCCATAGTCATTACCCGGTCCACTCCGGCTGCAGAAAGTAAATTGGCAACCAGTTTGGCCCCGATCGCGCACCTGGGACGGTCCTTCCTATCCTGTCTGGCCATTCCCAGATAGGGAATCACCGCAATCACCTTATAAGCAGAAGCTCTTTTGGCTGCATCAATCATCAATAACAATTCCATCAGATTATCACTGGGAGGAAAAGTAGACTGAACAATAAAAACAGTAGCTCCACGTACCGACTCATCATACATGGGTTGAAATTCGCCATCGCTGAAGTGTAAAAGGGAAACCTTTCCTAACTCCGTACCAAAGCTATTGGCGATACTTTTTCCTAAATATTCCGAGGCACTTCCCGCAAAAATTTTAATAGGCGAATTGACCGACATCTCAATTGATTTTGAATGATCATTTAGTGTCGCAAAGTTATAAAGAATCATTGAAAGCAGCCAGAATATCAGCCGCTTTTTTGAAATTTGGAATTCCATACCCCTTTAACGTGTCGGGAGCAAGCGAATTAGAAGCCGATCCACGTATGGCATCCATGATTTTTGAAGGAGAAAACTGAGGGAATTTCTCCCATAAACAAGCAGCCAGCCCTGCAATCAGGGGGGTGGAAAAAGAGGTTCCCGCAGCAGAAGTCACGGCACCCGATTCATCGAGCACAGAAACATTCTCTCCCAAAGCGGACACATCGGGTTTCACCCTTCCCATCAAGAGACTTCCCCTTGATGAAAACTCTGAAGGCTCCCCCTCTATATTTACAGAACCCACGGTCAGCGCATCTGCAGCGTCGCCGGGAGTCATAATGTGATTTCTGCTTTTGTTCCCTTCATTGCCGGCG
>JAQVSH010000190.1 GCA_028700615.1 Bacteroidales bacterium | reverse complement strand
TTCTTGAAGAAATAAAGTTCGGGGACTGTTGTAAAAAACCATAAAATCTTCGGGAAAGGTCTTGAGCATATCGGCAGGATTGAACCCGGCCGGCATCCCGGCAGGCACAGCACCCGGGGCAGCAGGTGCACTCGGAGCACCCGGAGCGGCAGGTGCAGCAGGAGCAGCAGGAGCAGCAGGAGCAGCAGGTGCAGGCCCTGCAGAAGAAGTTGCGGCTAGCATTTTTAACAATCTTGGACTATAGGTATTTCTCCAGGTTAAAACATATCCTACCGGATATTTGCTGACAATGGGTAGAAGAACGCCTGACCACCAGTCGTCTTTGCCTCTTCTGCCTCCGGTTTCACTGAGCGCGGTGAGCTTTTTCTTCTCAATGGCCGTTGTGGTGATAAACTTTAAAGCGCTGTCTAATTCGGCATCAAAAGTTTCCCCCCTGTCATACATATCCAGCGCCAGCATATCAATGATATCATCTCCGGGATATCCTGCCATGTATTGTTCAAGACTGGTCACCCTGTCTGTATTGTATACATAAAGAATATTATGGATGCCTTTTTTATCTCTAAGGAATTCAACAGTATAACGCCACAATGCCGAATACTCATCATCCGTACAAATGGTAGTTCCCCACCAGAAAAAGTCTCCGGAATGTTCATGATAAGGTCTGAAAAGGAATGGAATAGGAGTTCCGTCATCATCCTTCAGTCCGGCCAGGAAAGTCCCCAGACGTTCCAGCCATGTATTAAACATTTCATGATTGGGTCCGCCGGGAAGAATGGATTTGACCACTTCCGTGGAAGAAACATCCCAGGCAGTGCCTGCCTGACGGGCCGTGCTGTCGGGATTTTGTATGGTCAGAGGATTGTTGGCATGCCAGCTCAGGGTGATGACACCGCCTCTCTGATAATGAACCTTAATTTGTTCTGCAATCTGTGAAAAATTTACCGAATCAAGACTTCTTTCATTCCCCAGTTCAAGATCTCCCAGTTCAAAACCTGCAACACCGGGATAATCTCCGGTAAAATCTTTGGTATCCGAGCGGTCTTTTTCATACCACCACGTTCTGCCATACATCAGATCATCCTGATGCCCGTACATAATTCCCTGTTGTTGGAGTTTCCATAAAGACTGAAATAAATTTACAGTTTCCGGAGTTGCATTCGGATCGGCCGGAACCGGGAGCTTTTCAGCACAACTCCACAGCCCCGTGACAGCAGCAATTAGTAAAGCAGATAGTTTTTTCATTAGATTCAGATAATAGATTATCAATAAAGTTTAAAATGTTGAAAACGTTTGTTGAGGCTAAAATTAGCTGGATTTTACTGAAAGATTTTCTGCCTTTTCCTATATCTTAAATCTTTGTTACAAAGTTTTCACTATTTATTTGTTGGGATTCCCTTACTCATATCTCAGATATACTTTACCGGTGACACCGTCTGAGTGATCAGAAGACCAGATTTCATTTTTCTGACTTTGAGGTCCCAGTTGTTCTGCTTTGTGAAATTTAGTTCCCACCGCACTGATTCCGTTAAGAATGGATAATTGTCCCGATGGGAAAATGCCGAGCGTATTGTCATTATTTCTGCCTTTCGGACTTTCCGGCGTTAATAAATGAAGATACAAATCATCAGTGGCGGCTACAAAAGTCAGATTTCCAGAATCTGTACCTACAGTAGCAGCATACAGATTGGAATGAAAACCCTTAAATTCCGGATAAGTCCAGGATTCTCCCGTGACAGTATTGTTATAGTCTTTCGTCCAGAGCCCAAAGACAACCCCTTTGGTTCGATTCTTCCATACCCGGTAAGGCCCGTTACCCAGCCATTTTATTTTTTTTACCTGATCTTCGGGAAAATCAAAAGTGATTCCGACATGGTCAAATAGACCGGGCTCTTCAAACGAATATTCTATGCCGATCCATCCTTGTACCGACAACGAAAGAATCATGTAATTGTCAGGATTGGTCTTTACTTCCCCTTTTTTACGGTATTGGAAACGTACGGCCACTCCGTTGTCCGTTTCGTTCAATGCACAGGAATAAGTCTCCATTAGATCATTGCTAAACCGGGGACCGTTACTAAGCGGAAGAATTTTATTTCCTTTACGGATTGCTGTAATGATCCCTTTGGACCGATCTATCCGTAGTTCCGCATCTCCGGCTGTAAGAATAATCTCTGAGCCCTGTTCTGCACTGGCCACATGTCCGGCTTGTCTTCCCATCATTTTTTGGGCATAATTTTCCGCATTTCCGATGGTTCTGTACCAGGTATAGATTTCTTTACCGTGAGGATCCGTAGCGGTAATATATAAGGCATCATACTGATTTTTGTCTTCAGGAGGAAGAACCTCCAGAATGCCTGAAAATCCGGGGGCTATATCTGGGGAAACGATGGCTGTTTTTAAGGAGGTGCGGTTCCCTGAAGCAAAATCGTAACGAACCCATTCGGCGGAAAAACGGCATTGATTCAGATTGGTAAATTCATACCGGTTTTGCACTTTAAATTTACCGTCAAATCTGGGGGTAAGTTTGTCAGAACCTTCCAGAAAAACGGGAGCCCAGATTTCTTTAATGGTAAAGAAACTTCCTTCTTTTTCACGATAGGGACCGACAATCCCGTCTGAACCCTGATTTCCGCTTGCATCCAGAATATTTCCTTTATCTGTGCGCACAATACCCTGATCGGCAAAGTCCCAGAGAAAACCGCCCCCGGAAAGAGGATTTTGCAGCATCAGGTTCCAAAAATCATCCAGCCCTGCGCCATGACCTCCGTCATATAATCCGTGTTGAAATTCGGTCGGGGAAAATACCTTCCGGTCATGAAAGTAGAACTGTGTCCCTATATCATAGGTAATATAGTGGTGGGTATTGAGGTCTTTCTCCTCAAGCCAGGGATGAATTACCTTCCGTTTCTGAATATCATATCTTGCATAATCGGGGAGAAGGTCAAAATTAAATCCCCCTTCATTTCCGTTTGCCCACATCACTACAGAAGGATGATTGACATCCCGGGTGATCATTTCTTTAACCAGCTTGCGGCCTACTTCGGTTTCGTAAGGTGGTTTTTGCCAGGCAGTCAGTTCGTCAATTACATAAAGTCCGAGGGAATCACAGACTTCCAGAAAATGCTCATCCGGCGGATAATGAGACATCCTAACGGAATTCATATTCATTTCTTTCATCAGCAGGACATCCCCGATACTAATGGATTTTCCCGTAGTTCTCCCCGAGGTGGGCCAGAAAGTATGTCGATTCACCCCTTTAAATTTTATTTTCACTCCGTTGAGGTAGAATCCGTCGCCGGCAACAAATTCCGCACTTCTGAATCCGAATGGCTCTTCTACCTGATGAACCAACTTTCCTTCTTTCCAGAGGGATATTTCCATGATGTAACGGTTGGGAAACTCTGCAGACCAAAGCTGCGGATAAGTATAGGCTGCAGTCATACGGGTCGAGTCATCCACGACTTTTTTAGAAAAAGGCGCTCCAAATGACAATCCGTCTATTGTTTTTACCCTGGCAACCAGCTCGGAACCTGCTCTGTTTCCACCCATGAAAACGTCCATCAGAATTTTACCATTGGCTTGGGCGTCCAGTGCGAATCTTTCAATATGAACAGGTGGGAGGGCTTCCAGCCAGACCGGACGAAAAATACCTCCAAAAACCCAGAAATCCGCCCTTCTTTCGGCTTCCTCTACTGAAGCATTGGACGAAGCCTTACTTACGGTGACTTCCAATAAGTTTTCTCCTCCAAATTTTAGTAAACGGCTGATATCGTAGCGAAAACGGTAATAAGCTCCCTGATGGACGGGACCGGCTGATTTACCATTGATTTTTACTTCCGTATCCGTCATCGAGCCGTCAAACACAATATTGACTTTCTTGTTTTTCCAGGAAGAAGGAACGGAAAAGCGGTATTTATACAACCCTTTTTCATTGATTCTGTCCTTGTCATGCCCGTAATTATAGGCTCCGAATCCCTGAAGTTCCCAATTAGACGGTACCGGGATTTTGTCCCATTTACCGCTGTTTCTGCCGGCGGTACAATAAAAATCCCAAAGTACCGTCTCTTCATTTCCCCTTCCGGAAAGGTATTTGATTTCAGTTTGCTGAGCCTGAAGAGAAAAACAGAGTAAGACAAGGCATGATATCAGATAAAATCGATTCATAATTTACATTTCATGATTAATATATTTGCAGAATACTCTTCACAAAAGTACTGAAAATTCCGCTTTTGGGCCGAATAATGACTATCCATTGTCCCCAACGACTTGGAAAATTCATTTTATTTTTCACCTTTGTAGTGTTATCGAACATATTTCTCATCCAAAAATCGAAAATGATGAATCTGAGAAAATTCTTTATTGCAACCGGATTGGTTGTTTGGATCATGTCTGATCTTGAAATTTCTGCACAGGGTATTCTTCTTAGGGGAATGGGTGCTGTCAATGAATCAATGGGCGGAGCCGCAGTGGCTGCTCCTCTGGATGCTACCGGAGCTATATACTGGAATCCGGCATCTATTTCTGCTTTTAAACA
>JAQVSH010000189.1 GCA_028700615.1 Bacteroidales bacterium | reverse complement strand
GGCCGACATGAGCATTTGTGGCACAAATATTTTCTTCTGTGAAAATTTTTCGCCTACCCGTTCCATCGCTCTGATCAGGGCGTAGTCCAGAATCTCGGCAGGTTTAATCCCGGTTTCCAGGGCTTGTCGGGTAAATTCATCGGCGCCGTCCTGTCCCTTCATGGCAGGAGGAAAAGGGGCATCATGGTTTACTTTTCCGAACTCAACACATTCCAGAATTTTATCCAGAATGAAGGGTTTTTCCATATCTGTGACTATTTTTTTAATGCTTTAACTTTTGCGGCAATTTGTCGGATGTGTTCAGGAGTTGTACCACAACATCCTCCGATAATACCGGCTCCGGCAGCAATAATCTGCTCCACATATCCGGCCATTTGTTCCGGGGATTCAAGAAAACAGGTTTCTCCGTCTTTGTATACCGGAATTCCGGCATTGGCATGAATCAGTATTGGAATGGTGGGATTTGTCTTCCTTATTTCAGCGGTAATCCCAATCATGTTTTCCATTCCGTTCCCGCAGTTGGCTCCGATAATGACAGCTCCGGCAGCAGCCATTTCATGGGCCATTTCGGCCGGACTGACTCCCATTATGGTAAAAAAATCTTTTTCTCCGGATTTTTCAAAGGTAAAAGTGCAGATGACTTCGCAGTTTGTATTGTCTTTGCATGCAGCTACCGCGGCTTTTGCTTCTTCAATATCCGACATGGTTTCAATAATCAGCGCATCGGCACCCCCGGCCGCAAGGGCCATAGCCTGAATTTTAAAGGATTCATAAAGGGCTTCAAAAGTAACATCGCCCATCATGATCATTTTCCCGCTCGGGCCTATCGATCCCAGAACATTCCGATCGGGGCCGGCGGCCTTACGGGAAATTTCGGCTGCGGTTTTATTAATTTCAAAAGCCTGATGCTCCAGACCAAAATATGAAAGTTTAAAGGAGTTGCCTCCAAAACTATTGGTTTCAATCATGTCGGCACCTGCGTCAATATAACTTTGGGCAATCTTCTCCACATTTCCGCGATGGGTGAGATTCCATTGTTCAGGGCATTCTCCGGGCTGAAGTCCCATTTTTTGTAAAAAAGTTCCCCAAGCTCCGTCAGACACCAGAATCTGTCCTTCTTTTAGTTTCTGAGTAATGGTTTTCATCTCTGTGAACTTTAAGAAATGTAAACGACCAGCAGTATAAATCAAATTTTTTCTAAAAGTAGCAAAATAATAAAATTGAAATAATGTTTCTTTGTGATAAATTCATTCTCAAAGGGATTAACCTTCTTCTAATTCAATTGTTATGACGGATCTGCAATGGGGGCAACTGCTTGAAATCATCAGCGGAAAAAGAAAAGGAACTCTTTCTGCGGGCTTTATCATCGATTGTCCGTGGTTGCCTAAATGGTATGGAATTACCATCCTTGATTATTTTACTCATGATGAATTATGGCTCAAAGCCAATCTGAAAGCTCATGAGGTGTTTCCAGATGTGATGTTTTTCCCTGGTTTCTGGAGTGAATATGGTATGTGTACCGAGCCCTCGGCTTTCGGATCCAAAACTATATTCTGGAAAAACGAATTCCCGTTTGCTGAAAAAATCATTCATTCCATAGAAGATATTGACCATCTGAAAACTCCCGATCCTCATTCCGACGGACTACTCCCTTTTGTATTAAACCGCCTTATTTTGGCTCAACCCCGCATAGAAGCTGCCGGACACAAAATAAGATTTTCGGTGTCGCGGGGGCCGCTGAATGTAGCTTCCTTTCTGATGGGGACCACCGAATTGATGACGGCCATGATGATGGAACCCGACAGGGTTCACCATCTGATGCGTATTGTTACTGATTTTCTGAAACAATGGCACCGGATTCAGCACGAGGCCCTCCCAACCATAGAAGGCATGATGATGCTGGATGATATTGTGGGATTTATCGGGGAAGAAGAATTTGTGGAATTTGGGTTGCCTTATTTTAAAGAACTATA
Source organism: Bacteroidales bacterium (assembly GCA_028700615.1). GTDB lineage: Bacteria > Bacteroidota > Bacteroidia > Bacteroidales > UBA4181 > JAQVSH01. The sequence continues at coordinate 2,580 of JAQVSH010000189.1, read as the reverse complement.
TGATACAGAGGACAAGGTGAAACTTTTCCATAATGATGCGGATTGTGCGGTCTCTGTAAAATATTATCCTGAAATCGGAATTAATTTGTATAATCCTGGTCTGGATCTTTCTGTCAATGAGATACATCGTGCCACTGACAATCGGCTCGTAGTTCTGGGGAGTCTGCCCCCGAGAGATGTACTGGCCGCGTGTACCCCTGAAGAGGTCTATGTGAAAACAAAGGAAATGCTCAAAGGTATAGAGAATAAATCCAGGCTGATTGTTTCCTGCGGAGGAGGCATGCCTCCCAACGTTTCCTCTCAGAACCTTGAAGCCTTCCTGAAAGCCGCCTCGGAATTTTTTGTGTAGCCTATGTTTCTGATTTGTAGAATAACTTTAAATGATTTAAATTTATTAAATGATAATAGATAAATTATGCAAAAGATTATTAAGGTTTTTTTCTGGGCTTTTATACTGAGTACGATCGTCGTGGCTTGTGATAAAGAAGAGTACGAATCAGATCTCAGCGATGGGGATGTCTTGAATTTTTTCCAGACGGGTAATGACAAATACAGTCTGTCGCAAGCATTTCTGTTGGAATCGGGGCAGGAAACTGCTGATTCCACTTGCCTTTTTGCCCTGCTTTTGGCTTCTGAGGGGCTTTCTATTGAGACTTCCAATCTGGATGTAACAGGGTCCGGCACCCTGGTTATGGTGGTCTTTTTTTCACCGGAACCCTTTTTAACGAGCGGAGAGTATCTTTATGATGAGATGAGTTCTTATGCTGCTTATACTTATTTTAACGGAATCTATTCTCCGGAACTTCATTTTGATTCAGAAACGGGAACCAGTGTTGAACCCCGTATGTTCTATTCAGGAAAAATCACGGTCAATAAGCTCAGAAATGGTTATGAATTTACTATAACCAATGCTGTGGATGATCATGCCATGCCAATTTCAGGACATTACAAGGGATTTGTGAAATCCGTCAATATGTTGGGAGCTATCAGGTGACCGGGAAAGAAGTCCTGAAACCCGGGACTATTTTTCAAACAATTTAAGATCTACTGCTTCTCCCATGATTTTATGTCCGGATTCATTGGGGTGGAGAAAATCGCCGTCATGGGCTGTAGAAATGATTTTTACCGGATTTTCAGGATCCTGCATGGCTTTATCAAGGTCGATCACGGCATCAAAGCGCCCGCTGGTACGAATCCATGCATTGACCGTACTTCGGGCTTTTTCACGGTCTTCAGAATAGTAGAAGGATCCGCCGATTGGGGTAATGGTGGCCCCGTATGCCAGTATGTTTTGTGCATGTGCCTGGTCAATCATTTTACCGTAAGCTGCAATCAGATCGCTGGCAACCTGCGCGGCAGAAGCACCTGACCGGATCTGTCCGATATCATTCACTCCTTCCATGATAATAAACCAACGGATTTTGTTCTGTTGAAGGATATCCCGGTCCATCCGGCTGATGGCTGACGGCCCCAGGCAGTCTTTGAGGACACAGTTACCCCCGATTCCCATGTTGAGAACGCCTACCTGACGGGTAGAAGGATTATTCAGAAGACGCTCTGCAAGAATATCGGGCCAGCGGTTCTGCCTGTTTGTTCCTGAGCCACGTCCGTCTGTAATAGAGTTTCCCAGAATGGCTACAGCCGCCGAAGATGCTTCTGCTGTCACATCGATCCCGTTGATAATATACCAATGATCTGTGGGAACAGAACCTACAGAATCCATGGCTGCCATTTGATTGCCGGTATACAGATATGAAGTGGTACGAGATCCGGGGTGACCGGTTACATCGGGAGAAGTTTGTCCAAAGTAAATAGTGATGGCAAGATCCATTCTCGGTTTCAGATCAAACGAAACCGGATCAGAAGTGATCGCAACTCCGGGGCCCATCGTGATTTCGGACAACCCATTAAATTTTACTTCTTTCACAGTAGAGCCCTCAATTGTCCCGCTTCCCCTGGAGACGGCAATTTGCACCGCTTTCATGGTAACCGGACTCTTGCTGAATTCATTGGAGAATCGGATCCGCAGATTGTGTCCACCCAGAGATACCCGGACAATCTGTCTTAAGGTATTGTTGCTCAGCCCTGGTTGAGGAGGCATATTATTGGTTTCCACAAGGTGAGGGGCAGTACTCCAGGTTCCTACCCATACTTCGGATAATTTATTGATACAATCACAATTGACCGCAATGGAGTCCTCATTAGAACCAGAGTTTGCATATCCTGAAAGACAGAATGTACAAAGCGTTATAAACAATGCGGAAGAATAAAATCTTGGTTGATAGTACATGGTCAAAATATGAATGGATTTCAGAGTACCAATTTACTAAAAACCTTGGGTAAAAGATAAAGGACTGCATAATCTCTGCAGTCCTTTATCTTGTCGGGGTACTCCGACTCGAACGGAGGACCACCTGCTCCCAAAGCAGGCACGCTAGCCAACTGCGCCACACCCCGGTGTTAAACCATGATGTTTCATGGGGACGCAAATATAGCGTTTTTTTGTAAGATTGCAGATAATACCTTGTTTTTCTCCTGAATCATAAGATACTTTTTTCTTGAGGTGCAGCAATATGAAAA
>JAQVSH010000188.1 GCA_028700615.1 Bacteroidales bacterium | reverse complement strand
GTGGTGTCTATTCTTCCCTCTATATTCACAACCGTGTACCCGTTTGATGATATTACCTTTATATCCATTGTAAATTTCTTATTAAGATTTGACAAATTTATTGATTTATGTTTTATTTTCCCGAAACCCTTTGAAAAGATTTCAATTCTTCTCAGCCTTACTGTTCATTTTGTGTCAACTTTTTAGGGTATATAGCTTTTGGGGGCATATGGTTTTTTGATCTATTGGGTCAGTTCTTTACAGGGCCAAACTTTTGTTTTCAAAGGAGAAGTGAACAAAAATACAGGCTGTCTGTTAGGATTATAGATAAAAATTGCTGATCTTTATTAGTTGGGATGAAAAGTTATATGTCTGTTACGGCTATGAAAATGAAAAATCTGATCGCGGTGTTTGTTTTTGCTCTGAGCCTTCAATCTGTTTCAGCCCAGAATGTCGTGCTTGATTTTGAATCCGGAAGAATAGACACCGATGCTGCCAATTGCTGGATCTTTGCTGATCGGAGTTTTTACTATACGAATAAAGGTGCTGAAGTGATTTCCGGAAGATGGAGCGGAAAATCAATTAAGTTGGATAATCCGGCTGATATTTACCTTAAATCGCCCTGGATGCTTGTTTCCTCGGGTGATGTGACTCTGAAAATTGATTTTTCGAAAGATCCGGGGCCTTCCAGTGGCATTGAACTCTTATATATCCCCGTGAATGAATCTGCGGCTGATAAAGAAGGAACGCCGGTTTCTTTTTATACGGAGATGTTTCATCCTCCGTTCGATCGGGTCATATCTGTCAGTACGCCTCTTCCTTCCGCCATCGCGGGCAACGGGGATTCTTACCGGATTATGATCAATTTACTGGGCAGGGACAGTAAAGGAAATGCCTATTTTGATGATATTTCCATTCCGGGTACCTATAATTCCGATCCTTCCAAAGGCTGTACTCCCAAGGCCCCGGTCTCTAATGACCAGGATGGTGACGGGGTAGAGGATGCATACGATGACTATCCTTCGGACGCTAATCTGGCCTACAATAATTATTTCCCGTCTGCCACCACGTTCGGGACCCTGATGTTTGAAGATAACTGGCCTTTAAGGGGAGATTACGATTTCAATGATCTGGTTCTGGGATACCGGATTAATACCGTTACCAATGCTTCCGGCAAGGTGGCTGAACAGGTGTATACCTTTGAAATTCGTGCCATCGGAGCGAATTATCATAATGGTTTTGGTTTTCAGTTGATGAATATTCCCTCTGCTTCTATTGTAAGCGTTTCCGGGAATAATGTTTCGGGCGGATATTCTTTTGCTTCCAACGGCCTGGAGGCGGGTCAGAGCCAACCTACTATTATCGTATTTGACGATGCCTTTCGCTTTTTCGCTACCAATGGCATGGTCAACACCAATCCTTCACAGGGATATATTACTCCCCACACGATGGTGGTGAAGATTACTTTTATTCAGAATGGAGTCATCCCTTCAGGCGGGACGGTAACTCCCGATCAATTGACCATCGGTAATTTCAACCCGTTTATCGTCATTGACGCAGTCAGAGGTCATGAAGTTCATCTTCCCTGGTTTAGCCCGACAGATCTTGCAGATGCTTCCTTATTTGGCACGGGTGAAGATGTTTCTGATCCCGGTTCCGGACGATGCTATATTACCAAAAATAATTTACCCTGGTCTTTAAATGTTCCGGTGGATATTACCTATCCTAAAGAATATAAAGAAATCACATTGGGATATCTGAAATTTGAACCCTGGGCGATCAGCGGAGGCTCTAGTTATCCCGACTGGTATCTTGATCTTGGCGGTTACCGGGATAATGATAATTTGTATTGATATAAACCCGGCGATATAAACCTGGCAAGGCAAGAAACTCCTTAGCCCGGGTCTTAAGAAATAATAATTTGTATTGATATAAACCTGCACTCAAATGAAAAGAAAAATACATGCCGGATTGGGATTCATGTTGATGCTGTCAATGATTCTGCTGGTATCCTGTGTGAAAGAACCCATACGTTTTCTTAATCCCAGAGTGGATGACGGGGTGGGAGGCCTTCCGGTACCTCAGGATTTCAACTGGGCTATGACTCAGAATGTACCCATCCGTGTATCCGGGCTCAAAACGCTTGTCCCGATACGTAACACTATGGTCATTTCAGATGAGAACGGAAATCTTATTCTGAAACGTCAGAACCAGATGGGAGAAAATTATGATATTCTAGTCTCTGTTCCCATTACAACCAAACGGCTTGTGATTACCTTCGGGTCTATCTCCAAATCTTTTGATATCACCGGAGATACGATTGATTTTGACTACCTTATTCCTATACCTGAAGCAGCAGACACCGAAACTGCAGAATAACGACTCGTTTTTAATATAATGACTCGTTTCAATATCACGACTCGTTTTTTGATATTGCGAGTCATTTCAATATAACGACTCATTTTTAATATTTCAGACAGAAAGGAGTTCTTTTCGGGAGGTCAAAACAAAGGTGTTTTGTATATTTGTCAGACAACAATACAAAATACCTATGAAACAGAAACTCCCTATGAGGCGGTTCATGCCTTTGTATAATCTTTTGGCTTTAGCTGTCATTCTTTTATTTTCACAATGCGAAAAAAATAATGAGGACCGCTATGATTATCCGTTAAAGTTTATAACGGAAGACTATAAACCCTTTAATTATCTTGAAAATTCAACGCTTACAGGTTTAGCTCCCGATCTGTTGAGAGAAATTTGTGAAGAACTGAACATTCCCTTTGAAGTCACAGTGCTGCCTTGGGATGAAGCCTATGAATTAGCCCAAAATACAGAAAACGCCGTACTTTTTTCCACTGATCTTGAAACCGGCAGAAAAGACCTTTTTAAATGGGCCGGACCGATAGTCTCAACGGACTGGTTGTTTTACACTACTCCCCAAAGTCTGATTACACTGGAGTCTTTGGAAGATGCAAAAAATGTTGGAAAAATAGGGGTTCTTGAAGATTATTCCATTGAACAATATCTTAAAGGACAAGGATTTACTAATCTTGTGTATTGCACGGACAATGTGGATGCCTTTGACAAACTGCTGAAAGGCGAAATCGATATGTATCCCTCTGACCGATACACTGCAGAAGCGGCTTTAAAGGAACTGAACAAAACCATTTACAATGTCACGGACAAGTGGGTTATCAAAACCACGCTGACATATATTGCTTTTAATAAGAATGTACCCGATGAAGTGGTGGCTGATTTTCAACGGGAAATAGACCGGCTCAAGGCAGTGGGTACTTTAAAAGCCTTAACCCAGACTTATTTTAATTCTTCTGCATTTCCGGGAACACTGCAAATCTACACAGAGCAGTATCCTCCTCTTTCTTTTCGTGATCAACTGGGCGACATCACGGGCTTTGGATCGGATATTGCCTATGAAATTATGAAACGGAACCGGATATTTGCCGATATAAGACTTTCCAATTGGGACAATGGCTATAATCTGGCCCTGAGTAATCCCAATTTTTGTCTTTTTACCATGGATCGTACGGAGGCTCGTCAAAACCTGTTTCAGTGGGTGGGCCCCATCGGTACCAATACAACTTATATTTATACCAAGACAGGTTCAGGAATTACCATTGCTTCAATAGATGATGCCCGAGCCCTCAACAAACTGGGTACCGTCAGTTCATGGTTCTCCGATCAACGGCTCAGAGAACTGGGATTTACCAACCTGGTCAGCGACAGCGATCCCGCGATCATGGCCGAAAAACTTCTAAAGGGAGAAGTGGATGCATTTGTGTGCTCCAGCGTTACCTTTCCATATATCCTGAAGGAGCTGGGTTATCATTACACCGAAGTCGAACCGGCATACTCCCTGATGTCTTCTGATTATTACATTGCTTTTTCCAAAAACACCTCTTCAGCGATCGTCAACCAATGGCAAACGACCCTCGACGCAATGAAGCAGGATGGAACCTATGATGACATATTCCGGAAATGGCTGCAATAACCGCAATAGCTGCAATAACCCTGTAGGCTTCTATTCATGCAAGCCTTAATAGTTGCAATAACCCTGTAGGCTTCTATTCATGCAAGCCTTAATAGTTGCAATAACCCTTTAGGCTTCTAACCTTGTAACCCTGCACCTTGGGATTTTAGACTGTAGGTCTGTAGATCTTAAGGCCTGGGCTTTTAACCTGCATACAGAGTGTGGCTGCATAAAAACTTGTGCTTTCAACCTGTAACCCTGTGAGTCTTTAGTTCAGAGTGTGGCTGTGTAAAGGCCTCTGCTTCGAGTGTGTCTACATACAGAGTGTAGCTGTGTGCTTTCTTTTTTTCTTCTTTTTTTCGACTGTGCCTGGACCTTGTCCACATAGTCCAGAGAGTTACATACAGAGTGTGCCTGGACCTTGTCCACATAGTCCAGAGAGTTACATACAGAGTGTGCCTCGACCTTGTCCAAATCACTGATAATCAATGGGGCATTTTCTACAGCAAAAAATAAAAATTTAAACCCATGTTTGATTTTCAGGCTGTTGGACAGAACCGAGGCACAGTCCAAGGAGGCATGTAAGGACAGTCGGTTCA
>JAQVSH010000187.1 GCA_028700615.1 Bacteroidales bacterium | reverse complement strand
GGAAAAAATTAATCTCGGATTTGTTGCCGACGTCATCAAACAATATCCCAATGAGAAATTTGTCATCACGGGACATGCCGACAAAGCCACAGGAAACCCTGAATACAACCAGAAACTCAGCGAAAAACGGGCTCAGGCTGTTGTCGACGTATTGGTCAAAGAATTTGGTGTAAACAGCAGCCAGCTGGAAGCCAAAGGAGTCGGAGACAAAGAGAACAGCTTTGAAACGCCTGTCCTTAACCGCGTGGTGATTCTCAGACAGTAGACCCCAATATATAAGAACTCAGCCGCTTATTTATTGACCTTTTAAAACCAAATAAGATGAGAAAGATATTGTTGTTATTGACATTTCTGGCCTTAGGATTGACCTCCTTTGCCCAGACTGAATTTACCACGGCTCAGGGAACTGAATCCCACCCGAGATACATTACCAATAAATTTTGGGACAACTGGTTTATCTCCGCCGGTGTCGGAGCCCAGGCATATCTCGGAGAAAGTGACGATCAATTGATGTTTACTAAAAGACTGACTCCGGCCTTTGATTTTTCTGTAGGAAAGTGGATTGTTCCTGCCGTAGGGTTCAGAGTGCAGGCCAACGGATTTGCTTTTAAGGGTTATACCTACAATGGAAACAATGCCTATGTAACCGGTACAGAAGAAAATCTTTTTAAGCAGGAATGGGATTATCTCAATGTTCACGGAGACATTCTTTTGAACCTTTCCAATGCTTTGGGAGGTTACAAAACCGATCGATTCTACTCCATTGTACCCTATATCGGCTTTGGCATGATTACCACGCTGAACGAAGATCCCAACGACAAAGAATTTTCTTTGAACGGAGGGATTATCAATCAATTCAGACTTTCTGATGCAGTAAATCTTAATCTTGAACTCCGGGGTGCATTCTTCCGTGAATCATTTGACGATGAAATTCTTATCGAAGACTCCGAAGGAATGGTTGCTGCAACGGTCGGACTTACCTACAATTTTGGAAACAAAGAATTCAAAAGATATTCAGCCCCTGCCCCTGCAGAGCCGAGACTGATCTCTGCCGAAGACCTTGCAAAACTGAGACAACAGGTAGCCGCCGAACAAGCCCGCACCAAACAGCTTCAGGATGAACTAAATGCCGAGAAAAACAAACCGAAACCTGCAGCCGTTGAAAAAGACCTTACCGCAGCCGCACTGGCTATCTTTTTCAATATTGACCGGGCCAACCTCACCGCCAAAGAAAAAATCAACCTGAAATACATTGCGGACGTCATCAACCAAAACCCCAATGAGAAATTTGTCATCACCGGACACGCTGACAAGGCAACCGGTTCTGCCGCCCACAACCAAAAACTCAGTGAAAAACGGGCTCAGGCTGTGGCTGACTACCTCATTCAGGAACTGGCCGTTGACAGCAGACAACTGGAGATTAAAGCCGTAGGCGATACCCAAAACAGCTACGACACTCCCAACCTCAACCGCGTAGTCATTCTCAGACAATAAAACCAAAAGCATTCTTTGCTTTTCATACAAAGAGCCCCTTCCAAACCAACGGAAGGGGCTCTTTATGTATTTATGTCCATCTTCTTTGCTGAAAGATAAAATTCATAAATAGTATGTTTGTATTGGAATATTTATTACATTTGTATCGGAATAAACAACAATAGCCATGAAATTATCGATACTGGAAAGAGTTATCGACGACCAGAAACAAGAACTCGAACTGAGCGATACGGGCCTTGAACGTGAATTGCTGACAGAACTGCCGGTACTAAAATCTCATGCATTGATTATTACCGGCATCAGAAGATGCGGAAAAAGCACTATTTTGCATCAATATGTCAAAAGAAATCAACAAACGGTTTTATATCTCAACTTCGACGATTTGCGATTGTATGATTTTCAGCTTGCCGATTTTGCATTGTTGGACGAAAGGATCGGTAAATCGAAATATTCCACACTCTTTTTTGATGAAATACAGATTGTTGAAGGATGGGAGTTGTATGTCCGTCAGAAACTGGATCAGCACTATCAGGTTATCCTGACAGGTTCCAATGCGACACTTTTAAGTCAGAAACTTGGAACAAAGTTAACAGGCAGGCATGTTAACAAAGAGCTATTCCCTTTTTCATACAGGGAATTCCTGCAGTTTGAACACCTTCAGTCCGGTTCGGAATCAATGGAACAATACATACGCCTTGGGGGATTTCCGGAATATTTGAAGTCAAAAGAAAAAGAGGTTCTCACCGCTTTGATAGACGACATCATTCATAGGGACATTGCTGTCAGGTATGGTATCAGAGATGTGTCTTCCTTGAAAAGGCTCTGTTCCTATCTGTTTTCAAATGTTGGGAATCTGGTCAGTCCAAGTAAATTAAAAAGTACCATCGGTGTAAAATCCGCCTCAACCATACTAGAATACTTTTCCCATCTTGAATCGTGTTACCTGGTTCATTTGATGCCCAGGTTTTCCTATTCCTATAAGGCTCAGATGCTTGCACCAAAGAAAGTCTATGTGATCGACAGCGCGCTGATTAACGTCGGGAGCGTCTCCTTTTCGGAAAATAACGGGCATTTATTGGAAAATCTGCTGTTTTGGGAATTTAGACGGAAATCTTTTACATTGAATTACTTCAGAGAAAACGGTTATGAATGTGATTTCGTGCTGTCCAGGCAGGGAAAGGTTGAACAACTCATACAGGTCTGTTTTGATTTGAACACCGACAACCAGGACAGAGAGGTCAACGGCTTGTTCGAGGCTATGAAATCCTTTGGAATGGATTCCGGCACTATTGTCACCATGAACCAGCATGACAAGATACTGAAGAAAGGCAAAACAATCGTGGTACTTCCTGCTGCAGCGTTTTTACATTGATGCAAAAGATCTCTCAGATGAGAAACTCCACGAGATGCTCAAACAGGTCGCCACGATGAGATTCATGAAAAATAAGAACAACCAAACTAAAATCTGAGTAAATTTGCAGCATAAATTTTTTGCATAAACATGAAAATAAGATACGCAGTCATAGGCTCCGGGGCTCTGGGCGGATATTATGGCGGGAAATTAGCTCACTCCGGACAAGAGGTACACTTTCTTTTTCACAGTGATTATCATGTAGTAAAAAATAACGGTCTCCGCGTAGATTCGGCACATGGTAACTTTATCGTTCACCCGGCCAATGCATACTCCGATACACAGAATATGCCTGTCTGCGATGTGGTTCTGGTATGTCTGAAAACGAACAACAACGCACTTTTGAAGGAAATTTTGCCTCCCCTGCTGCATAAAAACACGCAAGTCATCCTGATCCAAAACGGACTCAATATAGAACAAGCCCTGGCTGACAACTTTCCAGAACTCAGCATTGCAGGAGGACTGGCGTTTATCTGTTCTTCAAAGACCGGACCCGGATTTATCACCCATTACGATCAGGGAAAACTTACACTGGGGGGCTTCCAAAAAACCTCTCCGGAAATATTGGAACAGGTTATTCAAGACTTCAAAAACGCCGGGGTGCTCTGCACTCTTTCTGAAGACCTCAACCAATCCCGCTGGGAAAAATTAGTCTGGAATATTCCCTATAATGGCATGACGGTGGTACTAAATACCACAACAGACCGACTGATGAAAAATCCCGATTCCCGGAGTCTGATCAGAAGTCTCATGACTGAAGTCATGGAAGCTTCCATCTATGGCGGAGCCCGGATTACCGGGGACTTTATTGAAAAGATGCTGGTCTACACCGACCGGATGGTCCCCTATGCACCCAGCATGAAACTGGATTATGACGCCGGAAGGCCTATGGAAATTGAAGCCATATACTCTAACCCTGTCAGGACAGCCCTAAAAGCCGGTTATACCATGAAAAAGGTTGAAATGCTGGAACAACAGTTAAGATTTCTGCAGAATTATCCAGCCAAGGTACATTAAAAACACTTTTCCCTTTTTATCTCCTATTTTTTGTGCTTTCGATAAAAAGTAAGCAGATAATCATCACAACTAGGAAATATTGCAACCAAAACAACGACAACATGGAACCATCAAAAGTGTTTTTTACGGACCTGCGTACCAGTTCTAAAGCTAATTTACTGGACAAAATGGAACGTTTGGTAAAACGTGCCGGTCTCTCAACCCTGGAATTGAATAAACAATTTACAGCCATTAAAATTCATTTTGGAGAACCGGGTAACCTGGCATATATCCGGCCAAACTATGTGGCAAGACTGGCTGATCTGTTGAGATCCCTGGGTGCCAAACCCTATCTGACAGACTGCAACACGCTCTATTCAGGCCAAAGATCTAATGCCGTAGATCATCTCCGCAGCGCCATGGAGAATGGATTCAACCCCATCTCAGCCCGGTGTGATGTAATCATTGCCGATGGGCTTAAAGGCACGGATTGCCGCGAAATAGAAATCGACGGCGAGTATTGCAAAGCGCCTAAAATAGGAACCGCCATTGCCGATGCCGATGTCATCATTTCCATGAACCATTTCAAAGGGCATGAACTGGCCGGCTTCGGCGGCGCACTGAAAAACCTGGGCATGGGCGGCGCCAGTGTGGCCGGTAAAATGGAGCTCCACT
>JAQVSH010000186.1 GCA_028700615.1 Bacteroidales bacterium | reverse complement strand
AACGGGTTCTGAAGACGCTTTCGCATCACGAACCGGACCGGGTTCCGTTTTTTCTTCTATTCACCATGCATGGGGCAAAAGAACTCGGGATAAGCATTCAGGAATATTTTTCTTCAGCCCGGAATGTAATAGAAGGCCAACTCAGACTTCATAAAAAATATGGCAGTGACTGTCTGTACCCCTTTTTTTACGCATCTCTTGAGACAGAAGCCTTTGGCGGAAAAATTATTTTTCGGGAAGACGGCCCTCCTAACTCGGGAGAGCCCTGCATTCACAATGTGGAAGACATAAAAACCCTGGAAGTCCCCGGAATCAATAAATCAAAATCTCTTCAGAGGGTATTGGAAACCATTAAAGGCCTCAAAGAAAAAGTTCAGCATGAGGTTCCCATCATCGGAGTCGTCATGTCGCCATTCTCACTACCTGTAATGCAGATAGGATTTGAAAAGTACCTGGATATTATGTATTTCCGAAAGGATCTGTTTGAACATTTAATGCAGATCAACGAATCATTCTGTGTAGAATGGGCCAATGCACAATTAGAAGCAGGAGCCACCGCCATCTGTTATTTTGACCCGGTTTCTTCAACCACCATCATTCCCAGGGAATTGTATCAGGAAACAGGTTTTGAGGTGGCACGGCGCACCCTGTCCCGTATTAAAGGAGCCACAGCCACCCATTTTGCCTCCGGAAGATGCCTTCCCATCGCCGATCTTGTCACGCAAACCGGAACTGCCATGATCGGCGGAAGCGCTCAGGAAGACATCGGACAACTCAAACAATTGTGTGGAAATAAAATGGCCTTATTAGGTAATCTGAACGCCATTGAAATGCGCCAATGGACCCCCGAACAGACTCAGAGCAGAGTACAGGATGTGATACGGAAAGCTGCCCGGGGAGGTGGCTTTATATTATCGGATAACCATGGGGAAATTCCATTTCAAATCAGTGATGAGGTATTGTACGCGATATCCGACACAGTCCGTACATACGGGCAGTACCCCATTTTAACATAAATCTGTTTAGGCATCTTTTATCTTCAGCACATGAATCAGAGACTTGCCATCGTTGTATGTAATAATCTGGTTGCCGAAGTCAGCCATATTATCCATACCGGAGACTATCCGGATGTAAAAGTGATCAGTTATAAGGCCCTCTGCCTGGACGGATCCCACAACTGTGAAAAAATAGCAAAACAGGTAGAATCTGCCGGTGAAAAATATGCTAAAGTCATTCTTTTCGCAGGATATTGTATACCCCAATCCAATGCGCAGAATCTAAAGTGCAGAAACCTTCAGATCATAAGGATGGAGAAATGTTTTGAATTGTTTATTCCTAAAGAAACCATCTATCATTATGTGGATCAGGGATACTATATTGTTACCAGCGGCTGGCTGAAACAATGCCGGCAACACATGAAAAACTGGGGATTTGACAAAGATCAGGCTAAAACATTTTTTAAAGAATCTTTGTCTAAGATACTTTGGCTGGATACGAGTCTCCCCGGAGATAGTATTTCTAAGATGATTGAACTCTCTGCATATATGGGTTTATCTTACGAAAGGCTGCCTGTCGGACTTTCGTATGGCAAACAACTTTTAGATAATACCATCACAAACTGGCGTGCTGAAAATGAACGAATCTATATAAACGAACAAATCTCTCGTCTTTCGGAAGAAAGCTCTGATTATTCCATGATATTCAGTCAATTAAAAAATTTAGTTGACTATACCGATGAGTCAGAAATTATCACAAAAATATTTGAACTGCTTAACATTTTATTTGCTCCCCAACAATTGTGTTTCCACCACTACCTGAATGGGATTGAGTCAGAGAAGACCTATTACAAAAGTGAAGAAAATACCCGCTGCCTCACAGAAGATGATTCATTTGTAATCGAAATACTGTACGCAAATAAACGGGTAGGGGCTTTTGATGTAATGGGAATACAATTTCCTTCCCATATCCCAAAATATAAAAAAACGAGCAGGGTGATCGGCCAAATGTGCGGTTTAGCAATTGCCAATGCCCAAAGATATAAAACATTGCAAATCCAAAAGGAAAAGCTGCATGAACTTTCGCAACAGTTACAGGAGTCCAATGCCACCAAGGATCGGTTTTTTTCTATTATATCGCACGATTTACGAAGTCCGTTTTCTTCCCTAATAGGCCTGAGTGACGTGCTGTATGAAAATTTTGATGACCTGGAAAAAAATGAGATGAAGAATCTTATTCAATCTATCCGGAGTGTTGCCAATAACACTTTTCATCTGCTTGAAAATTTACTGGAGTGGTCAAAAATTCACCAGGATTTAAAGACACCTGAAATAAAAGCTTATAATTTAAAAGACCTTACAGAGGAAGTATGTTCTCTTTTTATCGGTTCACCCAAAAAGATCACGATAAAAAACAAGGTAGAAAAGGACATCTCGGTGCTTTGTAATGCCGAAATGACCAAAACCGTCATCAGAAATCTTCTTTCCAATGCGATTAAATTCAGCCCTGTCTACGGACTCATTGAAATAAATGCCTGTCAGCACGGATCGCAGGTTGAAATCAGGATTCAGGATAACGGAGTAGGAATTCCTCCGGAAGTAATTCCCAATTTGTTCAGTATTGAAAAAAATATCTCTACAAAGGGTACCGCCGGTGAAAAAGGAAGTGGTTTAGGATTGCTGCTTTGCAGAGAATTGATTGAGAAACAAGGAGGAACCATAGGAGTAGAAAGTGAAGAGGGAAAAGGAAGCACTTTCTGGTTTCAATTGGAATCCTCCGGGACATAATGTGCCACGCGTGGTATACTAAAAAAGCCAACCACTTTAATGCAAGTGATTGGCTTTCAGCATGGTAGTCCGCAGGAGATTCGAACTCCTATGGCAAGAATGAAAATCTTGAATCCTAACCCTTAGATGAGCGGACCATAACAAAAGAACGTCTACGTTTTTGAAACGAGATGCAAAAATAGATATTTTTTCAAAATAAACAAGACGGCCTGCTTTTTTGCAAAAAAATTATACATGTTTTTTTTGGGGATAATCCACAGAATAATGCAAACCGCGACTTTCATGCCGAGCCTGAGCCGCTTTGATCACCAGATAACTGACATTAATCATGTTTCTCAATTCGCAAAGCCGTTGTGACAAAGTAGAACGGACATACAACGCTTCGGTTTCTTCAAAAATAATCTGAAGCCGGTCCATGGCTCTGTTCAGACGCAAATTGGAACGTACAATACCCACGTAATTGGTCATAATCTGCTGCATTTCGCGGGCATTCTGGGTAATTAGCACCATTTCTTCCGGCCAGGTAGTTCCTTCTGCATCCCAACGCGGAATACCCACAGGAATCTGGTAAGAGCCGCTCTTAGCCAATGCATCCCTGGAAGCTCTGTCTGCATAAACAATAGCTTCCAGCAAAGAATTTGAAGCCAGCCGGTTTGCTCCGTGAAGCCCGGTTCTCGCAGTCTCTCCGACCGCATAAAGTCGGTTGATCACGGTCTCCCCCTGAAGATTTACCCGAATTCCGCCGCAGAGGAAATGAGCCGCGGGCACCACAGGAATATAATCTTTGGTAATATCAATGCCCAGACTTTTACATTTATCATTAATATTGGGGAAATGTCGAACCAGATCCTCCGGATCCAGTTTGGTGGCATCCAGAAAAACATGATCATCCCCACGCACTTTCATCTCATTATCAATGGCTCTGGACACAATATCCCTGGGAGCAAGAGAACCTCTCTCATCATACTTGTGCATAAAATCTTTCCCGTCCAGTGTCCGGAGAATCGCTCCAAATCCTCTCATCGCCTCGGTAATTAAAAAAGAAGGCCTTGCTCCGGGATTATACAGAGAAGTAGGATGAAACTGAATAAACTCCATATCATCAATCACGCCCTTGGCACGATACACCATTGCTATTCCGTCTCCGGTAGCCACGCTGGGATTGGTAGTGGTAGTATAGATATTTCCGGCCCCTCCTGTCGCCAGTACGGTAACTTTGGCCAGTAACGTTTTGATCTTATTCTGCGAAAAATCCGCGACATAGGCACCATAGCACTCTATATCAGGATGATACCTCTTTACCAAACGTCCCAGATGATGCTGGGTAATCAGATCTATGGCAAAATGATTTTCCAGAATTTCAATATTGGGATGATTTCTGACCTGATGGCTTAAAGCCCTTTGAATTTCAAAACCGGTATTATCCTTATGGTGAAGAATCCGGTGTTCGGAATGACCTCCTTCTCTGGCCAGTTCAAAACTTCCCTTAGAATTCTTATCAAACTGGGTACCCCAGTCCAGCAATTGCCGGATTTGCTCCGGAGCTTCCTGTACAACTCCCCTGACCACTTCCTCGTCGCAAATGCCATCTCCGGCAATCAGCGTGTCATGAACATGTTTTTCATAGCTGTCCCCGTGATCAATGACAGCTGCTATACCACCCTGAGCAAAAGAAGTATTGGTGTTTTCCAGAGAACTCTTTGAAACCAGACAAACTTTCCCGTATGGACCTACTTTCAGGACAAAACTCAAACCGGCCAAACCGGTTCCGATGACAAGATAGTCATATGTTTTTTCCATGATGTAATCAAAATGACTCGGCAAATATAG
>JAQVSH010000185.1 GCA_028700615.1 Bacteroidales bacterium | reverse complement strand
CAGCATCGATCTCTCCAATCGAATCAATTAATCCTTGTTTTTGCTCTACCGTAAGTTTGTCCCATTCATCAAGATTTTTCTGCCCGTTGATATAATGCATCAGAACACCATATAACTCTTCCAACCGATCCTTTTCCAATACATCGATCTGCCTGAATATTTTTAGTTTTAAATCAGATACACTCATAACTTGTTTTTCTCAAAAATACAAAATAATTACAATCCTGATATTATTAAAACGTCTGTATCCAATTATGTGTTCCTGAAAAATACGGGTTTATTGCCTGATGCCAACCAAGAAAGTTAAACGCGATCAAATACTTGATTCAGTTTCAGGATGAAAAACTATTCAAGAAAATTGAACCAGTCATTAATGAAAGCAAAGACATCCTGGAAGGCAAAGGGATAAAGCCATTTAGACGGAAACAATTAATTCAAAGAGCAAAAAAAGCTAATCATGATTATTTATCGGGAAATTATAAAACCCCGGATCAACTTGAGCAAGAATCCGAAAATTGGTAAGTAATGAAAATAACCTGGTCTGATTTTGCGTCGAAAATGTTTCAGGAAGTTGTGGTTTATTACAAAGAAAATGTTGTCTTTTCAACCGAAAAAGCATAAGTATACCTGAGTGTAGTTAGAGTATAGTTAGAGTATACCTATAGTGAAGGAATAAAATCCAGTCCATGTGACTTCGTGGTTTAAAAATAATAATCGTTTGTTCTTTATTATGGATAGGCTATACAAAATTGGTATTACCGAATGGAACTGGAAAAGAAGCCGAGAAACAGGAATAACATCTTTGTTCAGAGGTGGAAGTCCCTCCTTTTCTCTTTCAGAAAGATCTCTCTCCCATTCCTGGTTCAAGCCGGATGTTCTTCCAAAAAGACTGGAGCTATGTTTTTCACGATTTTGTTTGTTTTGTTCAGACCGTTCATTTGAGGATCCTCCTCCAAAGTATCGTGGTTTGCCGGTAACTTTCTGAACGAACCTGAGATGAGGGAATTGTTCCATGCTTTATTTGTTTATGGCTTCGTTCTCCGCCAAAGCCATATCCAAATCATTTGCTGAAATTTCACTGCTGGAGTTGATCACCGCTTTTTTGGCTGCGTCGTTTGCTATTTTCACCACAACCGCATAAGACATTCCGGCCATTTTCTCTGCGTAATCTCCCAATTTGATATTTTGGTTTAGCTTGAGGGCAGAAAAGGATATTTTAAGAAGCTCTGTTATTTCAGTTATGGTTGGTTTAGGAAGCTCAATGAAATCATCAAAGCGTCTAAATAACGCTTTGTCCAGGCTTCCTTCCAGGTTTGTCGTGGCTATTAAAATCCCCTCGCCGTTGTATTCTTCCAGTAAGCCTAACAATATATTGACGATGCGGTGTATTTCGCCAACATCATTTGATTTAACATCCCGCTGTTTTCCAATAATATCAAATTCATCCAGCAGAAGAACGCAGGGATAGTCTGCAATACTCTCAAACAAGGTTTGCAGGTTTGACGCCGATTCTCCAAGATAGGAAGAGATGATCGAATCGAACCGGACTTTATAGAATGGCAAGCCCAGGTCCCAGGCTATTCTTTCGGCCGCCATACTCTTTCCACATCCTGAAGGCCCGTAGAATAATATTTTTCTGCGGGGATTCAGTCCATGATGGGCCAGACGTTCCCGGGAAAGATATTCCTTTTCAATGCGGATTATTTTGCTTTCTGCGTTCTCCGAAAGGACCATCTCATGCCTCAGATGTTCGTGTTCGGTGTGTTTGGCCAATGGCAACCTGAATCTTCGATCGATCGGAATCCTAAATTCCTTATCTCTTGTAAGCTTCAGAAAAGAGTTCCCTTTTGTTTTTGACAGGTTTTCCTGCAGAATGGAGTTTAGTTTTTTAGCCAGTGTAACATGCCCCTTTTTTTTCTCATCTTCGATGATACTATAAGCCACCCGGATCAGGGGTTCATCGTGCTTACCCTCAATCGATTTAAAAAGCCGTGTCAATAGTATCTGGTTCATTTGCCCTCAATCGCAATTCATATTACAAATGTACTTCAAAATTTTTTGTTATTATGAACGATTAAAAAACAAACTTCCGCTTAAAACGTTGCGAAAATCTCAAAGTGATTTTCACTTAGTCCTCATTTTACATCAAACCACAACCGGCGAAAACAAGACTACACGGCAATTATAGTTGAAAGTCTTCCTCATTTTACATCAAACCACAACTTAGCGTATGGCTTTAAGTATTGGTACACGGTTGAAAGTCTTCCTCATTTTACATCAAACCACAACGCCGGGAGACAGGTTGATCTTAAACAGCCTGTTGAAAGTCTTCCTCATTTTACATCAAACCACAACAGACGGATAGAACTTTTGAATATCACTCTGGTTGAAAGTCTTCCTCATTTTACATCAAACCACAACTCGAATAGGTAGCGGCCCCGAAATCGGGCGGTTGAAAGTCTTCCTCATTTTACATCAAACCACAACTGCCCCAGCATGGTTTCATTGCCTACTATCGTTGAAAGTCTTCCTCATTTTACATCAAACCACAACTGGAACTTTCCGGTAAAACATACTACTGAGTTGAAAGTCTTCCTCATTTTACATCAAACCACAACGGCACGTAAACCAGTACCCGCGCATAAGTCGTTGAAAGTCTTCCTCATTTTACATCAAACCACAACTGACAGCGCAGCATGCCTGTACTGTCAATGTTGAAAGTCTTCCTCATTTTACATCAAACCACAACCGCTTCGAGAAGGTGGTGAAAGATTTGGTTGTTGAAAGTCTTCCTCATTTTACATCAAACCACAACATCTGAACCACGGCAAAACGACCTTCAAGGTTGAAAGTCTTCCTCATTTTACATCAAACCACAACCCGGAAACAGTCGGTCAATTCACGGGTATGGTTGAAAGTCTTCCTCATTTTACATCAAACCACAACTATATGGAAAAGCATAAGTTGGATGAATTAGTTGAAAGTCTTCCTCATTTTACATCAAACCACAACTTTTGCCTGGGAGAGCCCCTATGCCGACCGGTTGAAAGTCTTCCTCATTTTACATCAAACCACAACTCATGGTAGCCTTTGATATCAAAGATAACAGTTGAAAGTCTTCCTCATTTTACATCAAACCACAACCTTGACGAAGCCAGCGTTTTGAGAAGCTACGTTGAAAGTCTTCCTCATTTTACATCAAACCACAACGGTTTTCACGTAATCCGGTATTTCCATAGTTGAAAGTCTTCCTCATTTTACATCAAACCACAACTGAGTAGTTGAGATATCGGCCACGCCGTCAGTTGAAAGTCTTCCTCATTTTACATCAAACCACAACTAATATTAATCATTTAAATTCAAAGTTATGGTTGAAAGTCTTCCTCATTTTACATCAAACCACAACTAGCATGGTTTGGATACCGGCCAAGATAGAGTTGAAAGTCTTCCTCATTTTACATCAAACCACAACCGCGTATCCTTCAGGAGATCAAAGACCGGAGTTGAAAGTCTTCCTCATTTTACATCAAACCACAACATGCGAATAACGTTCCCACGACTACGACTAGTTGAAAGTCTTCCTCATTTTACATCAAACCACAACAACAGCGATTGCATTAAATAGCGAAGCTGGGTTGAAAGTCTTCCTCATTTTACATCAAACCACAACATGACTATAGAGCTATTGTTTATTGTGCTTGTTGAAAGTCTTCCTCATTTTACATCAAACCACAACCGCGTATCCTTCAGGAGATCAAAGACCGGAGTTGAAAGTCTTCCTCATTTTACATCAAACCACAACATGCGAATAACGTTCCCATGACTACGACTAGTTGAAAGTCTTCCTCATTTTACATCAAACCACAACAACAGCGATTGCATTAAATAGCGAAGCTGGGTTGAAAGTCTTCCTCATTTTACATCAAACCACAACATGACTACACAGCTATTGTTGATTGTGCTTGTTGAAAGTCTTCCTCATTTTACATCAAACCACAACTACCGTGAACCTGCCCCAGCCGGACCGGATGTTGAAAGTCTTCCTCATTTTACATCAAACCACAACCAAAAGTTTCGTCTCCAAAAAGTTTTTTCAGTTGAAAGTCTTCCTCATTTTACATCAAACCACAACTGTGGAGTATCAAAAGCAAATTGACGAGGCGTTGAAAGTCTTCCTCATTTTACATCAAACCACAACATTCAACTGCAACCAACAGGCAATTATGTAGTTGAAAGTCTTCCTCATTTTACATCAAACCACAACCTATTTGGCAAACTCTTAAAAACCACCCTTGTTGAAAGTCTTCCTCATTTTACATCAAACCACAACTACGACGTCGACCTCGGCATTGACAAGCTGGTTGAAAGTCTTCCTCATTTTACATCAAACCACAACTGTATGGATAAACGTCAACAGCGTAGTTTAGTTGAAAGTCTTCCTCATTTTACATCAAACCACAACCCTGATAACCGGGCAACAGTTGTTGCGTGGTTGAAAGTCTTCCTCATTTTACATCAAACCACAACCAAAATTGATTGTATACTTGTCGCTTATTGGTTGAAAGTCTTCCTCATTTTACATCAAACCACAACTATAATTTGTTTCGAAACAGCACATACTTTGTTGAAAGTC
>JAQVSH010000184.1 GCA_028700615.1 Bacteroidales bacterium | reverse complement strand
ATAGTTTATAATTGAGTAATTGCTTGTTGTAAAGATTGTCTGCTTCCAGAAGAGAGGACTCCACATTCAGCAGATCGGTAAGAGAGGCCATCCCTTCGTTAAACTGAAGTTTCACCTGATCATACACTTCCTGTGCCAGATCCTTGTTCTCCTTCTGAAGATTCAGGTTTGACCAGGAAGAGTGCAAAGAATTAACAGAGTTCTGATATCCGGTCTCCAGCTGCTTTTTAGCCAGATCAAAATCTTCTTCCTGTTGACGGAGTTTTAACTGAGACTGCATCACCTTATTCTTCCGCATTCCGGAACTAAAAATCGGAACCACAGCTTTTAATCCGACCGTATTGGTCTGATAATAATTCTTCAGGCTCAACTTATTATTATAGTTTGTATAAGTAAGTTGACCGAAAGCTGCAAGAGTCGGCATAAAGGCGGATTTATCCGATTCCACCTGCAGCCTGGCCAACTGATTCTGATGCTCTAAAATCTGATATTCAGGTAAAACCTCGGGAACAAATTCCGCAATGATTGCAAGACGGGAATCCAGATCTTTTATGGCAGTGGTATCCGGCATAATTTCACGATCCATGGGTATACCTGAAATAATTTTTAATACCCGGTTCTGAATGTCAATTCCGTTCTTCAGCGTCTCTTTCTGTGTCATCAGATTGGTAACAGAGACTTTTAAACGACTCACGTCGGTTTTTTTTACAAAATCATTCTCATACTGAAGTTTAAGTACATTATGAAGTTTCTCCAGATGCTGAATATTCTTATCCAGCGTGCTCAGATTGGAATAATTCATCAACACCTGATAATAAAGGGTAGAAACCTCCTGAATAATATCTTCTTCCGTTTTCTTTCCCAGGATTCTTTGCATTTCTTCGGCCAGTTTAGCCTGCTTCATTCCGGTCAGAAAAGATTTACTGTAAAGCAACTGACTCACCGTCAATCCACCCGAAGAAGAATGCATCGCATCCATATCGGCAAGCCCCTCCAACAAAGGAGCAATCTCCTCGGGAAGAGATTCAACCAGACCTTCAGGTAATTTGATACCCCCAAATCCCATTCTGGAATAATTCAAACTCCCATCCACCTGAGGAAGTCCGTTCGCTCTGGTTTCTTTGACCCTGTATGCACTTTCTTCCTGTTGAAGCCCTGACTTCTTAATCTCGTGACTATATAACAAAGCCTGATTTAACAAATCATTCAGAGACCAGACTTCCTGACAAGATCCTTTGGAAGGAAAAAGAAAAATAAAAAACAACCATAAAATTACAATTCGCTTCATTTTGACGATTTAATTCATAATTGACTAATAATGATTACAGACGCACAAACCAGACACAAGATCACTTATTTATTTTCATGCTCTTGGGCGCTTCAAAGCAACATGTTCGGTTCATATGTTTTTTTAAACTTTTTCATATGATTGAGAAAAAAGACCATGCCTTTTGAGACTTTTCTCATAAAATCCACACTCCTGGAATTTTTATCTTCCTTCAATTCAATAATTTGTTCAATCAAATCCATAGATCTGATTACTTTTTTTTCTATTTCATTAAGGGTAGACTCCAGATCCATCGTAGACAACCGATAATATTTTTTGCGGTCGCCGGGGTATGTAACATACTCTATCACCCCCCTGAGTTCAAGATTTCTGAGGGCAACACTGGCTGAACTTTTGCTGATCTTCACTTCATCAACAATTTCTTCGAAGGTGAATTCTTCTTTATCCATTACCATAAGCAAACCCAGTATTCTTCCTGCGACAGGCTGATACCCTTCCTTTTCCTGCATTCTGCCGATGTACTCGACCAGCGCTTTTTGTTTTTCAATTCTTTCCGATGCGTCCATAGTCTTCAGAATAATTTTGCGCAAACATACAAAGTTTTTTTAGTTCGCAAAGTACCGAACTAAAAAGTTTACAAAAAATTAACATGAATACACTGAGATTTTCAACTTCGTTCTAAATTTACATGGTGAGTCATCCTTTAATTTATTTCTATGAACGCTTTTCGATTTTTAACTTCCGCGCTGATTCTTCTCAATGGATTTAATGTCCACTCACAAGACCTGAAAGTTTCTTCTCCCGACCGAAACATTACCGTCACTGTTCGGAACGGAGATGTATTAACCTATTCCATTCAATACAGACAACAGGATATTATTAAGACCTCCGGTCTCGGGTTTGAACTGAAAGGAGAACCTGCTATGAAAGGGGATTTTGAGGTCATTGCGCAAAAAACCAACCTTGTGAATGAAACCTGGAAACCGGTGGTTGCCTCAAAACATTCGGAGATTACGGATCATCATCAGGAATTGCAGATCACTCTCAGGGAAAAATCAGGGCAAAGGCGCCAGATGGAGCTTTTTTTCAGGGTTTTCAATGACGGGGTTGCCTTTCGCTATAAACTCTCGCGGAGTGAAAAAATAGGCGACCGTCAGATTACAAAGGAATTAACCACATTCAATATTCCCGGAGATCCTAAGGCATGGATTGTAGAATACGGAGGATATTCCACCTCTAACGAGGCAGAATATATGGAACGTTTATTGAGTACGCTGCAGGAAAAATCCATTGCCGGAATGCCTTTTCTGATGGAATACAACAAAAATTGCTGGGTTGCTATTACCGAAGCCGATATAGAAAACTACGCTGCATTTTACCTGGGAACAAACGGAACCCCATGCCAACTGACCACTAAACTTGTTCCTATTCCGGGAGAATCCGAAGAGGGCATCAAAGTCCGTTTTGATGATGAAATACTAACTCCCTGGAGAGTTCTCATGATCGGTGAAACCCCGGGGACCCTGATCGAATCGGAAATAGTTCAGAACCTGAATGACCCCTGTGTTATTGAGGACACTTCCTGGATCAAACCCGGCAAAAGCGCATGGGATCATTGGTGGAGCGGGGAGGTAAAAATGGAGATGCCTGTCATTAAACAATACATCGACTTTGCTTCCGCCATGGGATTCCCTTATATGCTGGTAGACTGGCAATGGTACGGACCTTACAACACCCCCGAAGCAGACATTACAAAATGGGCGCCCAATCTGGATATGCCTGAAATCATCCGTTACGCAAGGTCTAAAAAGGTAGATATCCTTCTCTGGTTATATTCAACCGATGTAAACCGGAATGCCGCCTACAAAAAAGCCTTTCCCGTTTTCCATCAATGGGGTGTAAAAGGAATCAAGATTGATTTTATGGACAGAGATGACCAGCAAATGGTAAACTGGTACCATGATATCATCCGGTACGCTGCTGAAAACCGGCTAATGGTCAATTTTCACGGAGCCTATAAACCGGATGGCATCATTCGGACCTATCCCAACATGATTACCAGAGAGGGGGTCATGGGCAATGAATATTACAAATTCTCCGACAAAATGAGTCCGGAGCACAATATCAAACTGGCTTTTACCAGGATGCTCGCCGGACAGATGGACTATACCCCGGGAGGTTTTCTGAATGTCACCAAAGAAAACTTTAAACAGCAAACCCCTGCCATCGTCTGGAATACCCGTGCAGCCGAGCTTTCTAAATTTGTCATCTATGAAAGCCCCCTAACGGTTATCTGCGATCATCCGGACCATATTCTGAACCAACCCGGGGCTGATTTCCTCAAAATTGTACCGACAGTCTGGGATGACATCCGGTTTTTAGGAGGGTATCCCGGAGACTATGTCGCCATTGCCAAACGAAGCAAAATGGATTGGTTTATAGGAGTTATGAATAACCAAACCGGTAAAACCGCAGAGGTAAAATTGGATTTTCTACCCGAAGGATCCTATAAAATGGAGACATGGTCCGACACCAAAAAATCTAATCAAGAGCCTGTTGACCTTCAAAAGTCAACACAAAACGTCAAAGCCGGTGAAACCATAAAGGTCACCATGTCTCAAAATGGCGGATTTGTGGCTGTAATCAGGAAAAAATAAGATCAACTCTGTTTTTTGCTTATGTCTAACCAATGAACGAACTCAAAATGAAAAAATTATTATCATTACTCTGTTTTGTGATGATTTACAATCTCTCCTTCGCGCAGGAATCAGAAACCATCACCTTGCCTGCCCCTGATACCGAAAAGGGTTTACCTTTAATGAAAGCATTCAGTGTCAGAGCCTCCGTCCGGGAATGGTCTTCACAAAAACTTTCCGGACAGGATCTCTCCAACCTGCTTTGGGCCGCCAACGGGATTAACCGTGCGGATGGCAGGAAAACAGCGCCATCTGCTCAGAATGCCCAGGATGTGGACATCTGGGTGTTTATGCCCGAAGGGATTTATTTCTATAACGCTGTGAAACACGCGCTTGATCTTGTGGCTAAAGGAAACTATATGGATCTTCCGGGTAAGACAGACGCTCCGGTAAATCTCGTACTTACCACCGATATTTCTAAATTCAAAGGAGGATCCGACTCCCTCAGGCTGGGATGGGGAAACATAGACACCGGTATTGTTTCACAGAATATATCCCTATTCTGCGCCGGCACCGGATTAAAAACCCGCCCGAGGGCTATGTTCCCCGATACGGATAAAATCAGGGAAATCCTAAAACTCAGAAATACCCAGATCATTATACTGAACCACCCGGTGGGATATGAGAAAAAATAAAAATTGAGAAGCTTACCTCATACCGGGTGA